>CBAAAD010000129.1:0-7547 GCA_964658785.1 uncultured Methylobacterium sp. | reverse complement strand
TCCGCTGGCCGGACCGCTTTCCGTCGCCGCGGTCATCCTCGACCCCGACCGGCCGATTGCCGGCCTCAACGATTCAAAAAAGCTCAGCGAAGCGAAGCGCGAGGGGCTGTATCCGCTCATCGTCGAACGCGCGCTGGCCTGGTGCGTGGTGCTGATCGAGCCGGAAGAAATCGATCGGCTGAATATCTTCCAGGCCACCATGACCGGCATGAGCCGCGCGATCGCCGGTCTGGCGCTGATGGCCGAAGAGGCGCTGATCGACGGCAACAAGCTGCCGAAGGATCTACCCTGCCGCGGTCGCGCCATCGTCGGCGGCGATGCGCTGGAGCCGGCGATCAGCGCCGCCTCGATTCTGGCCAAGGTCACGCGCGACCGGCTGATGGTGGCGATGGAAGCCTGCCATCCCGGCTACGGCTTTGCCATACACAAGGGCTATCCCACGCCGGCCCATCTGGCCGCGCTGAGCCTGCTTGGCCCGTGCCAGCAGCATCGGCGCAGCTTTGCGCCGGTCAGACGGATGACCCAGCCATAGCGGCCAGCAGCCAATGATTGGCCGGCAATAGCTTTCATCTATGGCCGACATGCGCAGGATCACTTGGACAGCACTCGGCAGGATGCGTCTCAATGGAGGCGTCCGAATCCCTGCCCACGGCCATGTCCGCCTTCATCGAAGCCTTGAGCTTTCTGCATCCCGTCAACCGCTCGGTATCCCCGGCGACCCGTCGCTCGCTGCGTCGGATGGTCGGGCCCGGGCTGCTGGTGGCGGTGGGCTATGTCGACCCGGGCAACTGGGCCACCGACATCGCGGCCGGCTCGAGTTATGGCTACACGCTGCTGGGTTCGGTGCTGCTGGCCAGCCTGCTCGGGCTGCTGTTTCAGACGATGGCGGCGCGGCTGGGCATGGCCACCGGCGAAGATCTCGCCGCGCTGACTCGCCGGCTGCTGCCGCGTCCTCTGGCGCTCAGCGCATGGCTGGCCAGCGAACTGGCCATCGTGGCGACCGCGCTGGCCGAGCTGGTGGGCGGCGCGATTGCCCTCCGCCTGCTTTTTGGTCTGCCGCTGCAACTGGGCATGGTCGTCGCGGCACTAGGCACGCTGGCGATCATGGCGCTGTCGCAACAGCGCCGCCGCGCCCATGAACACGTGGTCAGCGCCCTGCTGGCGATCGTCTCGCTGACCTTCGTGTACCTGCTGATCAAGGCACGCCCGGACGGCGGTGAGGTGCTGCACGGGCTGGCGTCGAGCGCCAAGGTCTTCGGCAACCACGGCATGCTGGCGGTGGCGCTGGGCATCGTCGGCGCCACGGTGATGCCGCACAATTTGTTCCTGCATTCGGGCCTGATTGCCGAGCGCAGCAAGGACCTGCCGGCGCGCGAACGGCCGATGGCGCTGCGCGTGGTGGAAACCGATACGGGGGTCTCGCTGCTGCTGGCCACCCTGGTCAACGCCGCGATGCTTACCGTTGCCGCCGCGTCGCTGTCGCACATCGGCATGGCGGTGAACAATCTGGACGATGCGTATCACGCCATCGCGCTCACGCTCGGCGCCGGCGCGGCGGTCATTTTTGCGGTCGCTCTCTACGCGGCCGGGCAAAGCTCCGCGATCACCGGCGTGCTGGCCGGGCGCATTCTGAGCCGCGGTTTTCGTGGCCGCGAAAGCCGCACCTGGCTGCGCGGCATCGTTACGCGGCTGGCCGGCGTCTGCATCGGCTTTGTGCTGCTCGCCGCGCGCCCCGGCATCGGCGCCGATACGCTGCTGGTGCTGAGCCAGTGCGTGCTCGGTGTCTCGCTGCCGTTCGCGCTGTTTCCCATGCTGATGCTGGCGCGCAAGCGCGATCTGATGGGCTCGTACGCGTTTGGCCGTGTCTTCATGGCGCTGGCTGCAGCCGGTACAGCGCTGGTCATCGCACTGGACGGCTATCTGCTGATCACCGCCTTCGGCTGATCGCGAAAGTTCTCACCGTCGTGCGTACCGCAAACGCGTTAGGCTAGGCGCCTCGACAGGGGAGTCCGCGAGATGCGCAAGATCGTTTTTGCCTGGATCATGGCCTTGATGTGCGTGTCAGCCAACGCGCAAATCCTGCCCGGCGCGGTTCCGCCCGATGGGCTTGGTAAAACGCCCAACGGTGAAGCGGTGAGCCTGGCCTCGATGCGCGACAAGGTCGTCGTCATCAGCTTTTGGGCGACATGGTGTACTTATTGTATGAAGGAATTGCCGGTGCTGGCCGGTCTGCAGCAGCTGGCCACCAGTCGCCATCTGCCGCTGCAGGTGGTCTCGATCGATCACAGGGAAGAGCGCGACGTGTACATGCGAACTGTCCGCGTGCTGCGCCCGCGCCTGCCCGGGCTGCTGATGAGCTGGGATCGCGACGGCTCGATCGGCAAGCCGTTCGGCACGAACAAGGGCATTCCGGTAATGGTGATGCTTCACCGCAACGGCACCGTGGCCGATGTGCACGTGGGCTACAGCGAAGCCATGCTGGACGACCTGATCGCCGAGATAAACACCTTGATGGCCGAGCCCTCCGCGCTGCCCGCGTCCAGCGCGTCGGCGCCCCAGAAAACGCTGACCTCGGTGAATTGAACGGCGGCGCCGCCCGGCGCAACGGATCGCGGAAAATCGGCACATGTCAAACCTTGTCCGTGCGCAGCCGGACGGGTAGCCTTCATGGACTCGCCGCGTGAGTTCCATGACCACCCGCTTCGTCCACCTGCATCTGCACAGCGAGTATTCGCTGGTCGATTCGACCATCCGCATCAAGGGGCTGGTCGACGCCTGCGTGCGCGCCGGCATGCCCGCGGTAGCGCTCACCGACGAATGCAACATGTTCGCGCTGGTGAAGTTCTACAAGGCCTGCAGCGCCGCCGGCATCAAGCCGATCAGCGGCTGCGACCTGTGGATTTCCGCACCCGACGACCCGCGGCCGTGGCGGCTCAACCTGCTGTGCCAGAACCGCGCGGGTTATCTCAATCTCTCGCGGCTGGTGTCGCGCGCCTGGCGCGAAGGCCAGCACAGCGGTCGCGCGCTGATCGACGCCGGCTGGCTGCACGCCGAGGCGACGCACGGACTGATCGCGCTACTCGGACGCGAGAGCGAAGTCGGCCGCATCGCCCTGAATCAGGGACTCGATGCCGCGCTGGCGAAACTGCGCCCACTGACGCGACTTTTTCCTGATCGGCTTTACCTGGAACTGACCCGCTGCGGCCGCGACGGCGAAGAAAACTGGAACACTCTCGCGCTGGCGCTGGCGGTCGAACTCGATCTGCCGGTGGTCGCCAGCAACGACGTGCGTTTTCTGCTGCAGGACGACTTCGAGGCGCACGAGGCGCGCGTGTGCATCAACCAGGGCCGCGTGCTGGCCGACAACAAGCGCCCGCGCGACTACAGCAACCAGCAGTATCTGAAATCGCCCGACGAAATGGCGGCGCTTTTCGCCGACATTCCCGAAGCACTGGAAAACACGGTCGAGCTGGCGCGGCGCTGCAATGTCGAGCTGGAATTCGGCACGTATTACCTGCCCGATTTTCCCGTGCCCGACGGGCACGACCTGGGCAGCTATATCCGCGAGCTGTCGCACGAAGGGCTGAAGCAGCGCCTGTTCGCGGCACCGCTCGCCGCCAACTGCACGCCGGCCGATTACGAGAAGCGGCTCGACCGCGAGCTGGACGTCATCGTCAAGATGGGCTTCCCCGGCTACTTTCTGATCGTGGCGGACTTCATCAACTGGGGCAAGGAACACGGCATTCCGGTTGGCCCCGGCCGCGGTTCGGGCGCTGGTTCGCTGGTCGCATGGGCGCTGAAGATCACCGACCTGGACCCGCTGCAGTTCGACCTGCTGTTCGAGCGATTCCTCAATCCCGAACGCATCTCGATGCCCGACTTCGACATCGATTTCTGCATGGATCGCCGCGATGAGGTGATCGATTACGTCGCACAGAAATACGGCCGCGATCGCGTCAGCCAGATCATCACCTACGGCTCGATGGCGGCCAAGGCCGTGCTGCGCGACTCCGGCCGCGTGCTCAGCATGCCGTACGGCCAGGTCGACCGGCTAGCCAAGTTGGTGCCGCCGCGCCCGCTCGATCTGACCTTGTCGGATGCGCTGGGCCGTTCGGAAAAATCGAAGAAAGAAACCGATCGCGTCGTCAAGGAATTCTGCGAAGCCTACGAGCAGGACGAGGACGCCCGCGCGCTGATCGATCTGGCGCTGAAGCTCGAAAGCCTCACCCGCAACGCCGGCAAGCACGCCGGCGGCGTGGTGATCGCGCCCACTGCGCTGACCGATTTCGCTCCGCTGTACTGCGAGCCGGGCGGCGCCGGCGTGGTCACCCAGTTCGACAAGGACGACGTCGAAGCCGTCGGCCTGGTGAAGTTCGACTTTCTCGGCCTGCGCACGCTCACCATCATCGACTGGGCGGTGAAGGCGATCAACGCGCGCCGCGCGAAAGCCGGTGAAGCGCCGCTAGATATTTCGCAGCTGCCGCTGGACGACCCAAAGCCGTATGAGCTGCTGAAAAAAGCGCAGACCATCGCGGTGTTCCAGCTCGAATCCTCCGGCATGCAGCGCATGCTGAAAGACGCCAAGCCCGATCGCTTCGAGGACATCATCGCGCTGGTGGCGCTGTATCGCCCCGGGCCGATGGATCTGATCCCCAGCTTCGTGGCGCGCAAGCACGGCCGCGAAGACGTGAGCTATCCGGACCCGCGCGTGCAGCCGATTCTGGAAGAGACCTACGGCATCATGGTCTACCAGGAGCAGGTCATGCAGATGGCGCAGATCGTCGGCGGTTACTCGCTGGGCGGCGCTGACCTGCTGCGCCGCGCGATGGGCAAGAAAGACGCCAAGAAGATGGCCGAGGAGCGCGCCAAGTTCCGCGACGGCGCGGCGAAGGACGGACTGGCCGGCGCCAAGGCCGACGAAATCTTCGACCTGATGGAAAAATTCGCCGGCTACGGCTTCAACAAGTCGCACGCGGCAGCCTATGCCCTGGTGAGCTACCAGACAGCGTGGCTGAAGGCGCACTACCCGGCCGAGTTCATGGCGGCGACGATCTCGTCGGACATGGACAACACCGACAAGGCGGTGATCTTTCTCGACGAGTCGCGCGCGATCGGCCTCACCGTGCAGCCGCCGGACGTCAACGCGTCGGAATACATGTTCGTCGCCATTGAACCGAAGAAAATTCAGTACGGCCTCGGCGCGATCAAGGGCGTCGGCCAGGGCGTGTGCGAGGCCATCGTCGCCGAACGCAAAAACGGTCGCTATACCGACCTGGCCGACTTCTGCCGACGGGTCGATTCGACCAAGCTCAATCGGCGCGTGCTCGAGGCGCTGATCTATTCCGGCGCGCTCGACGGTTTGGCGCCGACGCGCGCCAGCCTGATGCTGCAGCTGCCCGATACGATCAAGGCGGCCGAGCAGCACCTGCGCGACCGCCAGTCCGGCCAGAACGACATGTTCGGCGCGTCCTCGGGCGCGCTGACGCCGGTGGTGCATATCGACCTGCCCACGGCACCGGAGTGGCCGCTGGAGCAGCTGCTGCAGGGCGAGCGCGACACGCTCGGCCATTATCTGTCCGGCCACCCCACCGACCCCTGGAAAGAGGAGCTGGCGCAGCTGTCGACCTGCCCGCTCGGCGAAATCGCCCTGCGCTACCAGCCGCCCAAGCCGCGGAAAAACGACAACGACGACGGCAACCGCTTCCGCCGTGGTCCGGACACGCCGTGGACGATCGCCGGCATGGTCACCGCGGTGCGCAAGCGCGGCGACAGCGATGCCTTCGTGCGCATCGAGGACGGCACCGGCAGCATCGAGGTGAGCTTCTTCGGCGAGCTGTATCAGCAGATCGCGCCGCTGTTGACCCGCGACGAAATGCTGGTGGTCGAGGGCGGCCTGCGCATCGATGATTTCTCCGGCGGCGGCTTTCAGATCCGCGCCCGCAGCGCCAGTTCGCTCACCGACGCCTGCCGCAAGCACGCGCGCCTGCTGCAGCTGAAATTGAACGGCGTAAAGCCGGACTTCGTCGAAAAACTGCAGCACGCGCTGGCCGGCTACCGCGGCGGTCGCGCCACCGTGGTGCTGCACGGTTATCACAACCGGAACGCTCAGGCCGACCTGGAGTTGAGCGAGGCCTGGCGCGTCGATGCAATACCGGCCTTGCTGCGCACGGTGCGCGCTCTGCCCGGCGTGCAGGCGGCGAAGCTGCGTATCGTCAAGCAGGCCGACTAAAAGCCCATCGCGGCAAGGCTTATTTCCTGCCGCGCTCCATCATCGCCTTCAGGTCGGCAAACGGATTGCCGGTGGCCGGCGCGACGTCTTCCTGCACGCTGTAACCGGCGCCGCGCACGTGGTCGATGTAGCGCGAGTGCTCGTTGTCATGGCAATACACGCACAGCAGCTCCCAGTTGCTGCCGTCGGCCGGGTTGAAGTCGTGATCGTGGTTGCGATGGTGCACCGTGAGCTCGGTGAGGTTGGTGCGGGTGAACTCGCGCGCGCAGCGGCCGCAGATCCACGGGTACATTTTCAGCGCCCGCTCGCGATAGCCCAGCTCGCGCTGCTCCGCGTTGCGCCGGGCCTCGGCCACGATGCGGTCGAGCTTGTTGTTGTCGATGGTCGGTTGGATCGGCATGGTTGGGTCCGGCAAAATCGAGTGCTGACGCGAACCATAGCGTAACCCAGCCCCGCGCCGCCTCTCCCGCCCGGGCCATTTGCCCACGAGGCTGCCATACGGCGGCGTTCTCGTCTTCACGCGTCTAACGGTATACTGCGCCGCTCTGTGCCACGAAATGTCGCGAATGAACCCTAACTTCCTCGATTTCGAACAACCAATTGCCGACCTGGAAGCGAAGATCGAAGAGCTGCGCCACGCCAGCCAGGGTCAGGCGTTCAATATCGAGGACGACGTCAATCGTCTGCGCGAAAAGCTGAAGATCAAGACGGCCGAGATCTTCCGCAACCTCAATTCGTGGCAGATGACCCAGCTGTCGCGCCACCCTGCGCGGCCGTACACGCTCGATTACATCGGCGTGATCTGCGAAGAATTCCACGAGCTGGCCGGCGACCGCATGTACGCCGAGGATGCCGCCATCGTCGGCGGCCTGGGCCGCATCAACGGGCGGCCGGTGGTGATCATCGGCCACCAGAAAGGCCGCGATACCAAGACCAAGGTGCGCCGCAACTTCGGCATGCCGCGGCCCGAGGGCTATCGCAAGGCGCTGCGCCTGATGAAGATGGCCGAACGCTTTCACTTGCCGCTGCTGACCCTGATCGACACGCCCGGAGCGTATCCGGGCGTCGGCGCCGAAGAGCGCGGCCAGAGCGAGGCCATCGCGCGCAACCTGATCGAAATGGCCAGCCTGAAGGTGCCGATCATCTGCACCGTGATCGGCGAAGGCGGTTCCGGCGGCGCGCTGGCCATCGGCGTCGGCGACCGCACGCTGATGCTGCAGTATTCGACTTACTCCGTGATCACGCCCGAAGGCTGCGCCTCGATCCTGTGGAAAAGCGCCGACAAGGCCCGCGATGCGGCCGAGGCGATGGGCATGAC
>CBAAAD010000128.1:0-7549 GCA_964658785.1 uncultured Methylobacterium sp. | reverse complement strand
CGTCGGAAACGTCCGCCTCAGGCGTTGTCATGCGGAGCGTCCTTGTGCAGTGACGGCCCGTGTTCCGGACCGGGCCGCGGTTTATCCAGCGGCAGCTCGGCTTGAACACCCTCAGGCGATGGCTCGCCATCGGCAACCATGTGTTCATCCGACACATCGGCCAGGTGCGGCGGGCTTGCCGGCACCACGCTTTCGGCATCGGCATTGGCCGGCGACGGAGCCAACGGACCTGCGGTGGTCATTTTCTCCGGCGACGCCGCATCTTGCGACACCGCTTTGGATGCCGACGGCTGCAGCTTCACCATCGCCGCCGCTTCGGCGAACGGATCGTGGGTTTCCTTCAAGGTGTCCTTAACGTGCTTCTGCGCCGCTTCGGCGCTGGCCACGGCCTCGCGCGCGCTGCGCTTGAGCTCTTCGATCTCCAGCTCGCGCTCGACCTCGGCCTTGACGTTGTCCCAGCCGCTGCGGACGCGGCGCAGCAGCGCGCCCGCCGTGCGGGCCGCGCCGGGCAGCTTCTCCGGGCCAAGCACGATCAAGGCGATCAGTGCGAGCAGCACCATCTTGCCGAGACTAAGCTCGATCATTGCCGCGCTCCGCCTGCCGCGCGCTTACTTGGTTTCGCTAGAGTCGCGCTGGCCCTGCGTGGTGCCGGTGCGCGTGGTGTCCACCGGCGGGTCGGCGCGCAGGTGTTCGGCCTCTTGCCGCCTGGCCTCGGCCTCTTTCTGCTTGGCTTCGTCGTCGCCGCTGACGCTTTTCTTGAAATCGCGGATCGCCGCGCCAAGGTCCGGCCCGAGATTGCGAATCTTCTTGGTACCGAATACCAGCAGCACCACGACCAGCAGAATGATCCAGTGCCACATACTGTCAAAACCCATGATGACCTCTGAACCACATCCGATTGAACCCAGGGAGCTCAGGCACCAGCCCAAGCCCCACAACTAGCGTGAAGTGTACTCCTCAAGACGGTCGCGGAAATCCACGACCGGCCCGGGCACATTGCTGACGCCGCCCTCGAAGATGCGCCGCGGCGTGATGCCTGCGCCATACACCGCCTCGTTGGCGTCGTAATCGATGCGCAGCGCCGCGCCATCGATGGCCACGCCCGCGAACAGGCCGCGCGAGCGCGAATAGGAGTAGATCTCGGCCTTCATCTGCGCATCGGTTGAGGCGGTTGCCGTGCGGCCCACCGGGCCGGCGGCAGCCGACGCATCGGCGCCGACGGTGAACTTGCCGTTGACGATGGAATCCACCCCGCGCTGCGTGCGGAACACCAGCACCACGTCGGTCGACGACACGCCGGCCTGGAAACCGATGCTGCCGCCGGTGACGGTGACAAAGCTGGGGTTGGACCAGGTGCCGTCCGGCGACTTCACCGAAATCAGGCCTTCGCCGCGGCGCCCGCCGAACACGAAGCCGACCTTCAGCACGTCGGGGATCACGGCGATCGCTTTCGCATCGCGCAGCAGATCCTGCGGGATCGATTTGTCCGGCGCTTCCATGATCTCGGTCAGTACGCGCACGGCATTCTTCGCACGCACCAGCGGCGGGTCCTCGGCATGCACGGCCATGGCAGGCAGCAACAGGGCCGCGCCGATCAGCAGCAGGCGATGCAGTGGTGTCTTGAACATGGAGTGCTCCGCTTGAATTGGGAAAAATTTGAGGCTGGGGATCAATGAGGCAATGACGCAGCGCACCGCAGTGCGCGAGGCTTGTGGCAGACTCATGCGCCTGCTTCAAGCGCGATGCCACCATGCCTTACAACAACTATACCGGCGTTGCCGGTCATTCCAACGGGCAACCCATGCCGCCCGTTCAGGCTGGCGTGCTGCTGGTCAATCTGGGAACACCGGCCGCACCGACGGCCAAAGCCGTGCGGCCGTATCTGGCCGAATTTCTCAGCGATCCGCGCGTTATCGAGATAAGGCGCTGGCTGTGGTGGCTGATCCTTCACGGGGTAATACTGCGGCTGCGGCCGTCCCGTTCCGCGCACGCCTACGCCAAGGTCTGGACCGAACAGGGCTCGCCGCTTCGGGTCGGCAGCGAGGCGCTGGCTGCCGGCCTGCAGGCCGAACTGAGCCGCCAGCGCCCGAACGGGCCGATCCGCGTGGCGCTCGCCATGCGCTATGGGGAGCCGTCGGTCGCCCACACCATCGAGCGACTGCAGCGCGAAGGCGTGCGCAAGCTGCTGGTGCTGCCGATGTATCCGCAGTATTCGGCGACGTCGTCCGGCTCGGTGATCGACGCGGTGATGGACACGTATAAAAAGCTGCGCTGGCCGCCCGAGCTGCGCCTCATCAACGATTATCACAACGATCCGGCGCATATCGACGCGCTGGTGACCAGCATCGAGCGCTGGTGGCAGGTCAACGGCCGCGGCGACAAGCTGCTGCTGTCCTTCCACGGCATCCCCGAGCGCTACCTGCACGCCGGCGATCCGTACTTCTGTCAGTGCCATGCGACGGCTCGGCTGCTGCGCGAACGGCTGGGCCTGACCGAAGACCAGCTGGTGATCAGCTTTCAGTCGCGCGTGGGCCGCGAACGCTGGCTGCACCCGTATACCGACCAGATCGTGCGCAAGCTCGCCGCCGAGGGCGTGAAGAGTCTCGACGTCGCCTGCCCCGGCTTTTCGGTCGACTGCCTGGAAACGCTGGAGGAAATCGCCATGCAGAACCGCGATTTTTTCATCGAGGCCGGCGGCAGCACGCTGCGCTATATCCCCGCGCTGAATGACAGCGCCGAGCAGGTCAGCAGCCTTGCGGCATTGATCCTGCGCCACGGCCAGGGCTGGGACGAATTTGCCACCGACTACGATCCCGCCGCGGCAAAGCAGCGCGTGATCGATGCCGACCTCCGCGCCAAGGCCATGCGTGCTCGCGCCGACTGAGCGGCGTATCGCGCTGCCGCATCTGGCGCTGGCCGCGCAGGTGTGGGGCGACGACACCGCGCCGCCACTGCTGGCCTTGCACGGCTGGCTGGACAACGGGGGCAGCTATGCCTTGCTGGCGCCGCGACTGGCCACGCGATTCAAGGTGATCGCGCTGGACCTGCCCGGTCACGGCCATTCCGATCATCTGGCGCCCGGTGCCGGCTATCACTACCTCGACTATGTGCGCGCCGTGCTCGATGCCGCCGACGCGCTGGAGCTTGATCGATATACGCTGCTCGGCCATTCGATGGGCGCGGGCATCGCCTCGCTCGTCGCGGCTGCCTCACCGCAGCGCATCGAACGGCTGCGTCTGATCGAAGGCCTCGGTCCGCTCGGCGACGACGGCACGCAGACCTTGAAGCGCTTTCGCGAGGCGCTGGCGCCGCACGTCAGCAGCCGCAAACCGCTGCGCGTTTTTCGCGATGTCGAGCAAGCGGTGAGCGCGCGCGTCATGGCCAGCGGTCTGGCGGCCGGGCTGGCGCGCCCGATCGTGACGCGCGGGCTGATCGAAACCGACGGCGGCTGGCGCTGGCGCAGCGATCCGCGGCTGATGCAGACCAGCGCCGTGCGCCAGGCCGAATCGCAGATCCACGCCATTCTGCGCGGCATCGAAGCGCCCAGCGCGCTGCTGCTGTCGGAGCCGGCCACGCCCTACCTGCCCAGCGCGCCGATGCAGGCGCGCGCGGATTGCGTGCCGAACATCGTCGTCAGCCATCTGGCTGGTGGCCATCATCTGCACCTGGAACAGCCGGCGGCCGTGGCCGAGTGGATCGTCTCGCCGGCCTAGCGAGCGCCGTCGAAGAATGCGCAGCAAAAACGATTCGAACGAATCAACGAGAGCCCTCCGCTCAAGATCCGTCCCCTCGAAATCCATCCGCTAGGGTCGCGACTCGATCAACCGGTACTGCTTTTTGTCGCCCACGCGTTGCGCCTTGTCGTCGATGCGCGCGCACAACCGGCCCTCGCCGCAAGGCACCACGTCGGAGTGATTGAGCGCGTCCAGATAGGTCACCTGGGATTTCAATGCGTCGTAGCGGGTTTGGTAGTGGCGGTAGAGCATTTCATACGTGCCGAACAGGGCGATGATGGAAAGCAGTAGAGAAACACCGGCACCGATCGCGACCCAGCGCAGAATCGACGAGAGTCCGCGCGTTGCACCTTGCAAGACCATCACCGCCTTGTCGGTCTCGGTGGCCAGGCCTTGCACGCGCTGCTCGCAGACAGCCAGCGGCGCCTGCAAACCGGCCCTGGCGGCGGTTTCGACCTGGCCGGTGACTGTGCGTAACCAGCGGGCGGTCTGCTCTTCGATGATGGCGGGCACCTGCCGCGTCAGCTCCTCACTGCGCTGGTCCATGCGTGCGGCCACGGTCATCAATCGCTCGGCCAACTCCCTGAAATCGTCTTCTTGCACGGGTGAAAACCTCCTGGAAAAGTCAGCTTCCTGGGGACTGCGCCTGCTGCTGGGATTGCGCGGCTTGTTGCTGGATGCCCTGCTGCACCTGGGCCTGACGCTGAGTTTCCTGCGCCATCTGCTGATAAGCGTGTTCCGGCGGCGCCTGCATCGCCTGCTGAATGTTCGTGGCGCTGTGCTTGGCGAAGATGTCTTGCGGGCCGTCTTGCTGCGTGGCGATCAACTGGTTCTTGTCGCTGCTGAACTCGACGTGGTCGACCCGAGTCATACCCCGCTGGCGGGCATCGTTGGCCACGCTGGCGGTGAGGTGATCCAGCTCCTTGTTGCTGATGAAGTATCCGGCGCGTTCGTGCAACGTCTCCACCTGCCTGCGAATGCTCTGATTCATGGCGTGATCGGGATGGCCCGCATCGCGTGGATCGCGCGGGTTCTCGGCGCGCTGCTGTTCCCGCTGCTGCTGCTCCTTCGCCACAGTCGCGCGGGCACGTTCGTAATCGGCCTGCCATGGCGGGCTCCGTTCGACGTGCGCCACTTCCTTCATCGCCGCCGCCCGGTCACCGGACTGCATGGCCTGATCGAAACGATCGAGCTTGGCCGACATCTCGCGGAAGAACGGCGAGGGTGCCGCAACCGTCGGATTGACTGCGGCATGCCCGGATAGCCGCGAGGGCTCGGATTGGGCTGATGCTTGCTGCCTCGTGAGCGGTTGCTGCAGCTGCGTGTACTTTTCCGCGATCAGTTGACTGCCATAGGCCGCATTGGATTGCATCGCCACCTGCTGCAATTTACCCACGCGCGCGAGCTCGTCGCCCGTGGCCTTCACCGTAACGGTGACAGGCGTGTCGTAACCCACGGTGGTTTCTTCGCGGCTGAAATGGCCCTCGCCGTCGGCGGTCCAGATATGGCCGGTTGCCGGGTCTTTGATCTGCGTTTCGCTGGGCCGTTTGAGCTCCTGGGTGACCGCCTCGGGCAAAGGCCCATGCTGGTTCCAGCCCTTGCCGTAGTAGTCCATCACATACGCTTGCGCCACCGCCTCTTTGTAATGAGCGTTGTTGTATTGACGATTGGCGGCGATCTGATCCAGCTGCTTGGCGGTCTTGGCGTCAGCGGGCTCGCTTACCGTAATCGGCCGCCCGAATTCGTCTGCTTGAGGCAACCCCGGATGTGTTTGCTGCACCTCTTTCGTCCAACCTTGAAGCGAGGCGTGCCAGTCGACGCCGTTAAGCGTGATGTTTTTCGTGTCCTGCGTGGAGGGGTTGGCCAGTGCCAGTTCCGTCACGGCCGTAGTTCGTTGGTAATCCAGCACGGGCCTTTGCTCAGCGGGTGCGGGAGTCGTGGTGCTTTGGATCGTCGGCAAGTCATAGCTGCTCAGGCCGAGATGATGCTCGGTCTGAGCCCACCGGCCTTTGTCATAGGCGTAGGTCACGCCATCCGTACCGGTCTGGTGATCGACTTTATACTCGTTGTAAGCAGTTGCGATCTTGTCGCCCGCAAACGCGCCAACCACGCCACCGACCGCACCGGTAACCAGCGCGCCGGGACCAGACTCCGAACCAGCGACAGCGCCGTAGGCGGCGCCAGCAGCAAAGCCGCCGATGAACCCGCCCGCCGTGCGCCCTTCGTATTGGTGAAGCAAAGCGTCGGCGCCAAACTGGTTGCCGCGGGCGCTCAGGGCCTGGTATTGCTGCGTTGTCTGGTAGACATCATAGGCCATCAACACAACGCCGCCTGCACCAGCAGCTTTACCCACGGCACCTAGGCCGGCGACGCCGCGGGCGGCGGCGGTTTCGGCAGTGACGGCGAGCGTGTTGTCGACACTGCGGACGTAAACCGGATCGTTGAACAACTTACGATTAGGCACCAGAAATTGTTCGGCGCCACCCGTCTTGGTAACCAGTCCCTTGAGTTCGGAAGTCGGCGCCAATGTGCCAACGAATACCTGTGTGGGAACTTTCGGCGTTATCCGATAAGCGTCGTAGCGTGCCGCCTCGCTTGCTATCGGCAAGCCGAAATGATCCGAGAGATTCTTGCCTGCTTTCACAGCGGCATTCAATTCGGATTCTCTGGTCCAGTAAGGCGAATACTCCGACGGCGATTCGCCCGCTCGAACGATCTTGACCAGCGACTCGTCAGTGCCAATGATCTCCATGCGTGGCAGTTCGCGGCCGGACATGATTTGATTCACGGCCCGATCATCGATTGCTGATGAATGCGTGCCTGGAGCAGCGGCTTCGGCCACTCGAAACCAATACATCGCGCCTTCGTCGGTATCCAAATAAGCCCGCGCATCCTGCTCGCTCACTCCCTGCGGCTTGAAAGTATCGCTTTGGGGAATGACAGCGGCGTGCTGTTGTTTAATGACCTCGGAGGTGAGGTCACTCCCACTCATGATTGTGGATCCCCGCTCGTGACCTTACGCATCGCATCCATGCGCTCTATGCGTTGCTTGTCTTGCTCGCTTAAACCACCTCTTAGTTCAATCGAGAAATCAGAATAAGCATTGTCAACGCTTGGATTTGTATAGGGAATATATCGACCATCTCCAAAGTTCCAGGCTCCGGGTATATCCCGCCTGTCCACAGGTGCGATGACGCGACCAGCCTTGGCGTCTTCAATTAGTGGAGTCAAAGAACGAAGGAGACTCTGCACGTCGTCACTGTCGGAATACTGTTTCAGCACCCAATCCAGATACTCGGCGGCATTCTTGAGTTTGATCGGATTGATGGCACGGGTCATCTCGCTACTCCTAAGCTAACGATGATTGCGATGTATTGATTTTATACCGAGCGATTGAGCGGCTTGATCCACTAAGCCTGATGGGTACATTTCCCTACAGCCAGGCTTCCCAAATCACGCACCAGTCATAGCCACACACTTCGACTCGCTCATGTGCTCTGAATATCGAACCCGGCTACTCGGAGGCTGCTGCCATTCAACGATGCCGTATAAGTTTGTGAATCCTCGCCATATCAAGCCCAATCCTAGGCTTCCCAGCTGTCCGCACGCCGATGGTGACGCGATGACAAGTCCACGTCCATCGGAAAAGTCTTACAGGTGCGTCAGACAGGTGCATCAGAAATTCCAGCCTGGTCGCCAACCGATCCTGATTGAAACATGGCAACTGCCGACACGCGCAATCCTCACTTGGAGTGTCGGGTATTGCCGGCCGCAGGTATCTGCGGCGGCATTCGGCTATCGTGCACGTCTCATCG
>CBAAAD010000127.1:0-7549 GCA_964658785.1 uncultured Methylobacterium sp. | reverse complement strand
AAGGCGCTGCTGAAGGTGCCGCGGCTCGGCGAGAAGGCGTTCGAGCAGTGCGCCGGATTCTTGCGCGTGTCGCACGGCGACAATCCGCTCGACGCCAGCGCCGTGCATCCGGAAGCGTATCCGGTGGTCGAGCGGATCATCGCCCAGTGCGGCCGCGAAGTGAAAAGCGTGATCGGCGACAGCGCGTTCCTGCGCGGCCTCAAACCCGAGCAGTTCACCGACGAGCGGTTCGGCGTGCCGACCGTGCGCGACATTCTGAAAGAGCTGGAAAAGCCCGGCCGCGATCCGCGCCCCGAATTCGTCGCGCCGAGCTTTGCCGACGGCGTCGAGGACGTGAAGGATCTCAAACCCGGCATGATTCTCGAAGGCCGGGTCACCAACGTGGCCGCGTTCGGCGCCTTCGTCGACATCGGCGTGCATCAGGACGGGCTGGTGCACGTCTCGGCGCTGTCGCACACCTTCGTCAAGGACCCGCGCGACGCGGTGAAGGCCGGCGACATCGTGAAGGTGAAGGTAATGGAAGTCGATCTGCCGCGTCAGCGCATCGGCCTGTCGATGCGGCTGAACGACGAGCCAGGGCAGAGCCGGGTGCGTCCCGGTGCTGGCAACGACGCTCGCGCGCCGCGGGATTCGAAGAACGGCGATACCCGCACCGCATCGCGCGGCGGCATGCCTGCGAAGCCTGCGGCGCCACCGGCCAGTGGCGCGTTTGCCGACGCGTTCGCCAAGGCCCGCAAAAACTAGCGGAACGCAGGTTTTTCATGTTGCACCTGCGCATGCGTATGGAGGGCGTTTCCGATATGGTGGCGCCCTTGTTACGGCCCTGTCCGGGCCATGTATCCATGGGGACTCTCACACATGCTTCGCACCCGTTATCTGGTCACGGCCATCGCGGCCGCCATGCTGTTTGCCGCCAACGCGCAGGCAGCCAACCAACCGCCGATCGACAACATCGTGGTATTCGGCGACAGCCTGAGCGACGCCGGCCAGTTCTTTTCGACCTCGCTCAACGCGTATTCGAAATTCACCACCAATCCCGGCGATGTCGCCGTCCAGTACGTCGCCGCAGGCTACGGCTTCAACCTGCAGCCGTCGCGGGTTGGCGGCAGCGATTACGCGTTTGGCGGCGCCGGCGTGGTTACCGACGATAACGGCCCGGATCCGAGCATCCCCACGCTGACCCAGCAGGTCAACGGTTATCTGGCCAATGGCGCCAAGGCCGACCCACGCAGCCTGTACATGGTCTGGGGCGGCGCGAACGATATTTTCTATCATTCGACGCAGTACGGCCTGAATACCTTTTTCGGCGGCGGCTTCGAGACCGCCGCGCAGGCGACCGCCAACATCAACGCCGCCGCTACGCAGGAGCTGGCGCTGATCAGTCAGCTGAAGCAGGCCGGCGCGGATTATGTGGTGGTTTTCAACCTGCCGGATATCGGCAAGACGCCTGCGGCCGCGGCCGATGCCAAGCTGGTGCCGGGCATACAGACATTTCTTAGCAACGTCTCGGCGTCATACAACCAGACGCTCAACGCGGGGCTGGCCGCCACCGGCGCGAACATTCTCGCGGTCAACACCTACGCCCTGTTCAACGAAGTGCTGGCCAATCCGGCTGCCTTCGGATTCGTCAACACGACCGTGCAGGCATGCACCACGTCAAGCTCGCACGATTGCAACGCCAGCACCCTGGTAACGCCAACGGCCGCGCAGAATTACCTGTTCGCCGACGGCGTGCACCCGACCACCGCCGCGCACGAAATTTTCGGCCAGTACGTGCTGTCCGAGCTGCGCGCGCCGGGCCAGATTTCGCTGCTCGGCGAGGCGCCGCTGACCGTCAGCACGGCGCAGACCAAGGCCGTACGCACCCAGATGCAGTCCGATGACACCGGCGCCGACAGCCGCGTGTTTGCCACGGTCAACTTCGGCCAGCAGCGCTTCGACGGCACCTACAATTCGCCGCAATCGACGAGCGATAACACCAATGTGACGGTCGGTGCGGATCTGCGCGAAAACGACAACCTGTCGATGGGCGTGGCGCTTGGCTTGAGCCGCACGACGGCGAACTTCGACGGCGGTGGCCATTTCGATCTCAACGACACCTCGGCACTGGCCTACGCGACCTATCATGCCGGCGGCGGTTACGTCGGTGGTTACGGCGAAGCGGGCAATTCGAATTTCACCGACGTCAAACGCTATATCGAGCTGGGGCCACTCACGCGCACCGAGACCGGCGCACCCAACGGGTCGCATCTGGGCGCAGGCATTACCGGCGGCTGGTGGTTTGGCGAGGGCACGCTGAAGAACGGTCCGTTTGCCAACCTGGAATATCAAAGCATTCGCATCGACAGTTACCACGAGGCCGGCAACGACAGCACCGCGATGTGGTTCGGCAGCCAGCACCGCAAGGCGCTGATCAGCACGCTGGGCTGGCGCCTGCAGGGCCAGTGGCAGACCGCCAACACCACCTTCATCCCTTACGCCGAAGTGGCCTACAACCGCGACAGCAAGGCGAATGCGCGCGATGTCACCACCGGACTGAACTCGTTGAACGGCCAGTTCTCCATTGCCGGCTATATTCCCGACAAGAACTGGGGCAGCGCCGATGTCGGTCTGACCGCGCAGTTCAATGCTCAGCTCAGCGGCACCGCATCGTATAACGCGCATTTCAGCGACAGCGCGCAGAAATACAACGCTTTCAATCTGGGGTTGCGCTACCGGTTCTGAACTCTTTCGGAAAAAGGGAATACAAAAAAGCCGCCAGAGAGGGCGGCTTTTTTGTATTCGGAAATGGACGTCTGGAAGGCTGGATGAAGTCGGCCTTGCGTGACCTCGCCGAGGGTTACTTGCTGCCCGTGGCCAGCGTCTGCACATCCGTGGCCTGTTTGCGCAGGCTCGATGCGGTCGAATCATCCAGCGGCTGCACGTTGCCGTTAACTTCGTGCTGCTTCAACACCAGATTGCCATTGTCGTCCCAGCCGGCGCGATCGATAGCCGTGGGCTTAGCCCCCTGGCTGGGCTTGGTCTGCTGCACGATGACCCACGGCTTGCCGTTCTTGTACGCGTAATCGGTGCTGGTGAAACCCTTGGCGCCATAATCGACCAGCTCGCGAATGAACTTCAGGTCGTTATCCTGGCGAAACACCTGCCAGCTGCGTGACACATCCTTGTCCAGCTTGGTGCCGCTTTTGACCTTCATGGCGCCAAGCTGCTTCTGCTCGGCCGTGAAATCGGCCAGCGCTTTCTCAGCGGCCGTCTGCTCGGCGACCAGCTCGATCGCGATGCCGTCGTTCTTGTTGCCCTTGGTCAGAACCGGGGCCTGGATGGGCATCGTGTAGTGGCGATCACCGTCGATCAAAACGGCCTTCACGATGTACAAATCATCGGCCTTGACCTTGGTCGGATCAAAACTCATCGCGAAGGACTGCGGAAACTGCGTGGCGGGGGTGATCAGCTTGAGAGCCAGCGGCGGCGCGCTGGCGTCGGCGGTGGAGGACACATCGACCAGCTTGATGTCCAGCGAGGCTTTCGGCGACAGCGGCTGGGAAGGCGAACGCAGCGAAATTGTACCGCTTACCTCGTTGGCAACCTTGTTGGCGCCGGCCGTGCTTGCCGAGGCCGGGGCGCCATCGGACGAAGACGAAGAGGAATTGCAGCCGGCCATGGCCAGCGCAACAAAGGGAATAAGCGACAAAGCCATCTTGCGCATGTGAAACCTCATCAACGTGAAAATGGGAACGTAAAAACGAGCGCGAATAGAGCGTCAGACGCCGTGCGCCGTCGGTTTTTCGCGGGGGAGGCTCGGAGCATAGCCGAAAAAGTCGGCCAACCAGAAATCGGATCTGCCGACTTTGCAGCCATTCGCCGGCGTATGCGATGACCCATTCAAGCCGCTTGCGTCACCGTCTTTTCGCTGCATCGCCACTGAACCATGCCGCATGAACGGCGAAAAACCATCAAAGGCGACGCAGCGCGCGATAGGCAATATCGCGACGACAAAACGCGCCGCTGTAGCGGATCTGGTCGGTCGCCGCGTAGGCCCGTTCGCGGGCATCGGCAATGTCCCGGCCGAGTGCGCAGACGGTCAGGACCCTGCCACCCGCCGTGACGGCATGGCCCTCGGCGTTCAACCGGGTACCGGCGTGGAAGACTTTGACATCCGCCGCCGCGGGCGCATCGAGGCCTTCGATCAGATCACCGCTGCGCACCTTGCCCGGATAGCCGCCGGCGGCCATCACCACGCCAATCGCGGGCCGAACATCCCAGCGCGCCTTGGTGTGTTCCAGCCGGCCATCCAGCGCGGCGTCGATCAGATCGACCAGATCGGACTTCAGGCGCAGCATGATCGGCTGGGTTTCCGGATCGCCAAAGCGCACGTTGAACTCGATCACTTTGGGCGTACCGCTTTTGTCGATCATCAGGCCGGCATAGAGGAAACCGATAAACGGCGCCCCTTCGCTGGCCATGCCGTGCAGGGTCGGCTCGATCACTTCCTTGAGGATGCGCTGCTCGATCTCCGGCGTAACCACCGGCGCCGGCGAATACGCGCCCATGCCGCCGGTATTGGGACCCAGGTCATTGTCGTCGCGACGCTTGTGGTCCTGGCTGCTGGCCATCGGCAGCGCGTGGCTGCCATCGCTCATCACGATATAGCTGGCTTCCTCGCCTTCGAGAAACTCCTCGATCACGACGCGCGCCGAGGCCTCGCCGAAGCTGTGCGCGCCGAGCATGTCGTGCAGCGCCAGCTCGGCGTCGGCCAGGGTCAGCGCCACCACCACGCCCTTGCCGGCAGCCAGGCCGTCGGCCTTGATCACGATCGGCGCGCCGTGCTCGCGCACGTAAGCGAGCGCGCGGTTCAGATCGGTGAACACGGCGTAGCGCGAGGTGGGGATGTTGTGGCGGAGCAGGAAATCCTTGGCGAAGGCCTTGGAGCCCTCCAGCTGCGCGGCGATCGCGCGGGGGCCGAAGATGCGCAGGCCGGCGTCGCGAAAGCGGTCAACCACGCCGGCGACCAGCGGAACCTCCGGTCCGACCACGGTGAGCGCCACTTTTTCACTCTTGGCCAGCGCCAGCAGGCCGTCGATATCGCTGGCCGCCACGTCGACGTTGCGCACGCCATGTTCGTACGCGGTACCGGCGTTGCCCGGTGCCACGAGCACCTCGGTGACGCGGGGCGACTGCTTGAGCTTCCACGCCAGCGCGTGTTCGCGACCGCCGTTGCCGATGACAAGAACTTTCATGCCTGATTCCGATACGCGAGTGGATGGCCGGCGCCGGCCGAGCGCGCATTGTAGGGCACGCTGTCGTGGCGGGATAATTCGCCGCCGGCGTCCGAGCAGGCCTTCGAGGCGGCGCCAAAGCGACGGACAGCCACGATGCTCGCAGGCATGTCCGAAGTTCAGTCCTGCTGTGGCAGCAAAAGCTCCAGCAAGTCGGTTCGCGGGAGTTTGCCGGTCTCGTTACGCGGCAAGGCACCGACCAGACGCAAAGGGCGAGGCAGGAACAGCGGATCGATGGCCGTGCGCAACGCTTCAAGAATCGTGTGCTCCTCCAGCCCCGGCGCCACAGCCAGTGCGGCGATGCGATGCACGCCCAGCGTATCGCCGTCGGCCAGCTGCACGACGACGCCGTCGAGTACACCGGGAATGGCCAGCAGGCGACGAGTGAGGTCGGCCAGCGACGCGCGCTTGCCGGCAATCTCCAGCATGTCGGCGTGGCGTCCACGCAGACGGAAACGCCGGCCGTTGTCGGACAGGCTCACGATGTCGGCCAGCGCGATGGGTGCACTCAGCTGCGGCGCATCCACCGTCGTACCGTCGGGTTGCGGATGCAGCGTGACACCCTCGTAGAGCAGCCAGTCTTCGTCCACCGTGGGGCGACGGCTGGCGAACACGCAGGTTTCAGTGGAGCCGAACATTTCCTGCAACGGTGCACCGAATCGCTGCTCGGCAACGGCCGCCAGATCTACCGGCATGGGTGCGGTTGCCGACACCATGGCCGCGATGGGCGGCATCGCAACACCCGACTCCACCAGCGCACGCAGATGCACGGGCGTGGTCACCAGGACACGCGGCGCGGGGACCGCGGCCAGCGCCGCGGCCACATCGGCGGGGAAAAACGGCCGCCCGGCGTGCACGCCCACGTCGCCGAGCAGTGGCATCACCACTGACAGCTCCATGCCGTACATGTGCTGCGGCGGTACCGTCGCCACCACCTCAAATCGCCCGCCGACGACAGCCAGCAGCATCGCCAGATTGCCGGCGTTGCTCGCATGAAAACTGCCCCAGGTCTTTTTGTTCGCGCTGGGTACGCCGGTGGAACCGGAGGTATAGCCGATGGCCACGACATGATCCGCCGGGATAAGCAGCTCAGCTTCATCGGATGCTGTCGCGTCGGGTGAAAGCGCATCCAGCGGTGCAAGCCGCTGATAACCCGCTGGTGCAAAAGCCAGATCCAGTTCGCCCAGCGGATAGCAGCCCGGGTGAGAGCGCATGACCTCATCGACCGCCTTCGGCGCCCGCGACGACGGCAGCAAATTGGTCTGCCCGCGCACGACGACGGCGCAAAAGGCGACCAGGAAAGCGTAGCGGTCTTCGCACAGATTGACCGCCGCAGCCGCAGGCAAACTCGCCGCCACAGCCCGCACGTGCGCCAGAAAGAGCGCGGCGTCGATCGGCTTGCCGTCGCGCCATGCCACCACGCGAGACGGATCGGCAGGATGCAGCAGCGGAATCAACTCGGCGGCGTTGCTGTGGCAAATGTCGTGAGCAATGGACAAGCGACGGCATCTCTGGTGGTCAAAAGGCTGAGGGTTCAACAGGCGCTTTGCGGCAAAGCATGGCATCCACGGCCCAAGCCTGAAGTGAACCGGCCCCGATCAACCTGCGATGTCTGCCTGCCGCCTGGCCGCGGTTCCGGCGCTCGCCGTGCCGCCGCGCCGCTACCGTCAGCTGCGCACGATAGTGCCCGAAAGCGCATCGCGGATCACGGTCGGACTGGCCTGGCCACCCAGCGGAGCATCCAGCACACCGTCGAGCGACTGGCCGAAAAAGGCCTCCACGGCCGCGGCCGTGCTAGCCGGTGGCTGGCCGTGCGGGTTGGCGCTGGTCGATACCAGCGCACCGCCAAAGGCGAGGCTCAGTGCCGCCGCCGGCGGATGCGCCGTGACGCGCAGCGCGATGCCGCTGTGTGCGCCCGCGATCCAGGCCGGCACGGCCGGCGACCGCGGAAAAATCCAGGTATTTGGCCCAGGCCAGCTCGCCTGCACCTGCCGCATGATGTCGTCCGGCACTTGGTCGAGCGCGATATAGCGTTCGACCTGCGCGAAATCCGCCGCAATCAGCAGCACGCCCTGCGTCGGTGGCCGCTGCTTCAACGCGAACAGCCGTTCAAAAGCGCCGAGGTTGTGAGGATCGCAGCCGAGGCCGAAAACGGCCTCGGTGGGATAAGCCAGCACGCCGCCGCGGTGCATGAGCGCCGCGGCAGTGTCCATGTCATCAAGCGTGAAATGTTGCAGCACTCAGGCCTCGATGGATTTCACGGCCGATTTTTT
>CBAAAD010000126.1:0-7571 GCA_964658785.1 uncultured Methylobacterium sp. | reverse complement strand
CGCAAGCCCTTCGTCGTACTCACCGTGGGCATCAACGGTGCAGGCAAGACCACCACCATCGGCAAGCTGGCGCGGCGCTGGAGCGATGAAAAGCGCGCCGTGATCCTTGCGGCGGGTGACACGTTCCGCGCCGCCGCCGTCAACCAGCTGAAAACCTGGGGCGAACGCAATCAGGTGCCGGTGATCTCGCAGGGCCAGGACGCCGATTCGGCCAGCGTGATCTTCGACGCGCTGCAGGCCGCTCGTTCGCGCGGGGCCGACGTACTCATTGCCGATACCGCCGGCCGCCTGCACACGCAGGGTGGCCTGATGGACGAACTGGGCAAGATCGCCCGCGTGCTGAAAAAAATCGATGCCGATGCGCCGCACGAGGTGCTTATGGTGATCGACGGCACCACCGGTCAGAACGCGGTGAATCAGGTGCGCCAGTTTCGCCAGATTGTCGGTGTCACCGGTCTGGTCGTCACCAAGCTCGACGGCACGGCCAAGGGCGGCGTGATCTTCGCGCTGGCGCGCGAGTTTGGTCTGCCGATCCGCTTTGTCGGCCTTGGCGAAACCGCGACCGATCTGCGCACGTTCGACGCCGAAGCCTTTGTCGATGGCCTGCTGCCGGCCAGCCTTGGCCGCGACGAGCGCAGCCATGACTAACCGCACGCAACGGCAAGATTGATCGATGCGACGCCGGTGGCGGCTGATCCTGCTGGTATTGGGCGGCATCGCGCTGACGGCCCTGCTTGTCGTTGTCGTCGCCGTCTATCTTTTGCTCAGGCCGGATCGCTTCACCGCCATGCTGCAGGACCAGGCGCGCAGCGCCGGGCTCGAGTTGAATCTCGCCAGCCCGGCCAGCCCCACGCTTTTTCCAAGGCCGGCGCTGGATCTGAGCGGCATCACCATCAACGCACAGGACGCCAGTTTTCCGATCCTGCTGGCCGCACGCGGGCAGCTCGTGCTGCCGTGGCGCACCTTGCTGGGCGGACCAACCGTCATCTCGCAGCTTCAGATAGATGCCCCTCGGGTCGACCTTGGGGCGCTACAGGCATGGCTGGCCTCGCTGCCAGTGCAGCCGCAAAGCGCACCGACAAACATCCCGCGCATCGATACCGGCGTGCGCATCATCCGCGGCAGTATCGTCCGCGGTGACCAGCTGCTGCTTGGCAACGTGTCGCTTGATGCAGGAAGCCTGATCTCCGGCCAACCGTTCCCGCTCAATCTTTCTGCCACAACGGCCGCCGGATTACCGCTGCAACTGCACCTGCTGGCGACGCCGCGCATTCACGAAAACTCGCTGCAGCTCGATGATGTCGCGCTGAATCTGGCGCAAGGCAGCTCGCTGGTTCTCGCCCTGAAAGGCAGCGCGCGCTGGCACGGTGCCGCCGATGCCGCCGCCAACCTGACCGGCACGCTCGATCAGGCCAACGATGGCAGGTATATCATTTCGCTGCAGCTGACGCCCGCCGATCAAACCAACCCGCTGCTGCTTGCATTGAAACTGGACGGCCCGGACAACCATGCGGACCTGCACCTGCCCCCGCTGGCGCTCGCCAGCTGGTGGAGCCAGCTCGGTGGTTCGCAGGCACTCCCGCTGAGCGTGCCGCCGGCGAACGGCCATCTTGAAATGACCCGATTTCAGACGGCTGGCGTGACGGTGGAAGGGCTGACGCTTGATGCGGGCGACAGTGCACCAGCCGCCACGAGCACAGCCGCGACCGCCAAACCTTCCGCGCCAAAAGCGGCGAGCAAGAAAAACCCATGACGCTGTCCGTTGCAAGCCGACTGCTGCGCTGGTTCGACCAGCACGGCCGCAAAGATCTGCCATGGCAGCATCCGCGCGAGGCGTATCGCGTATGGCTGTCGGAGGTGATGCTGCAACAGACCCAGGTCAGCACCGTGATCGGTTACTTCGAGCGTTTCGTCGGCGCGCTGCCGACGCTGCGTGACCTGGCCGAAGCCGATGAAGACACCGTGCTCGCCCTGTGGTCCGGCCTGGGCTACTACCGCCGCGCGCGTTTCCTTCATCGCGCGGCGAAGATTTGCGTGGAGCAGCACAATGGCCAGATGCCACGCGACTACGCGGCGCTGGCGGCCCTGCCCGGTATTGGACGATCCACCGCGGGGGCCATTCTGGCGCAGGCTTATGGCATGCGTTTTCCGATACTCGACGGCAACGTCAAACGCGTGCTGACCCGCTATCACGGCATCCACGGCCAGACCGGCCAGAGCGCGGTGGAAAAACAGCTCTGGCAGCACGCCGACGCGCACACGCCAGCCGAGCGCGTCGCCGACTACACACAGGCGATCATGGACCTCGGCGCCACCGTCTGCGTGCGTGCGCGACCGGCGTGCCAGGCGTGTCCGCTGGCGGACGGCTGCATTGCCCACCGCGACGGCCTCACCGCGCAATTGCCCAGCCGCAAGCCGGCCAAAGCCATCCCAACGCGCACCACCGTGATGCTGATCCTGCGCGATCAGCGCCGACGCATTCTGCTGGAACGGAGAGGGCCGATCGGCGTCTGGCCAGGCCTGTGGAGCCTGCCGGAAGCAACCGATTCGAACGCCGCGTGGCCCATCGCAGAGAAACTCGCGCACATCGAGGACGCGCAGGCCCTCAGCTCGTTCGTCCACGTTTTCAGCCACTACCGCCTGGATATCGAACCACTGCTGTTCGATCGCGCAACAGCACATCAAGGCATCGCCGATAATCCTGAGCAGCGCTGGTGCAGCCCCAGCGAACTGGTCACGCTGGGCCTGCCCGCGCCCGTGCGCGAACTGCTGCTGAAGATCGACGACCCCGCTGAGCGTTAACGATCCGCAGCTGCGTTACGCCAGTCGATAGTCTGTCCCGCACACGTCAAAGCCATTACCTGAGGAACACCCATGAGCCGCACCATCCATTGCAGCAAGCTCGATACCGATGCCGAAGGTCTGGACTTCGCCCCGTGGCCTGGCGCACTCGGTCAGCGCATTTACACGGAAATCTCCAAGCCCGCATGGCAGCAGTGGTTGAGCCACCAGACCATGCTGATCAACGAGTACCGGCTCAACCCGCTCGACCCGAAAGCACGCAAGTATCTCGGCGAGGAAATGGAAAAATTTCTGTTCGGCGGCGACTTCGCCAAACCCACCGGTTACGTCACGCCCGATAATGAGCCTTGACGAAAAGGCCCGCATTCGGTTTAATGCGCGGCTCTACATGGAACGAACAACCCGCGCGGTTGTGCATCTTCGGCCGGGTAGCTCAGTTGGTAGAGCAGGGGATTGAAAATCCCCGTGTCGGCGGTTCGATTCCGTCCCCGGCCACCATGTAGAACAATGATCTAGGCCATCCTCGCGGGTGGCCTTTTTCTTTGTGGAAGTGACGTTCACGGCGAATGCCCGGCCGGCACCTGCCCTGCTCGTGGCTACGCCGCCGCTCGCTGCATTGCAAAAGCCGGACGAAACGCCCGATCGCGTGTGCGCTACGCGCGCAGCGGAATCGACGAGCGGATTATTTCTGCCGTGCGCTGCCGGAAAGCTCGACGCGTCGATTCGGCGACAGGCACGCGACCAGGGCGGTGCGATTTTTATCGGTGCATTTGACTACCGGGTTCGCGTCACCGCGACCTTCGCTGTGGATCGCCGAGGCCGGAACTCCGCCCTGAATCAGGTAGCCCTGCACCGATTCCGCGCGCTGTTTGGACAGGCGCAAATTGGCTTTTTTGCTGCCGATGCGATCGGTGTAGCCGACAACCAGAATGTCTTCCAGCTGGCTCGCCACGAGCACCTCCTGCATGAATTGACCGAGGCTTTCACGCCCGTCGTCGGTCAAGTCGGCGCTGTTGAATGCAAACAGCGCGTCGGCGGACAACCGGATCGGATCGCTGGGCAGTGTGGGCATCGACGCAGGCGCTGGCGCGGCAGCCACCTGTGCCACCGGGGCCGTCGCAGGTTTCGGCTTGTCGACGATCAGCCGGCAGGATTCCGGTTTCCAGTGCGTCGTCTGCACGTGATGCTTGCTGTCGAAATCGATCTGATACTGGCAGCGGGAAAAATCAGCCTCGCCGTCGTCGCGGCGGAAGTTGAGGATGTAATTCCACTGCTTTACGCCGAACACCCCCTCATCGAAATGCGGCGTGCCAAGCAATTTGTACAGCTGATTCTTGGTCATGCCCGGCGTGACTTGCCGCAGGTTTTCCGGGCTGACGAAAGCGCCCTCGGGCAAGGTGGACTTGGCCGGATCGGGAAACGTGACATCCTGCGGCGCGGCGGTCGCCGATGGCTTCTGATTTGTCAACGTGCTGCAACCCGTAATCAGCAGGAACCACGCGCAGGCCACTGGCACAACTGGCCACGGGAGAGCTTTGAACCGTTGCATGACGTCCCCTGAATTCCAATCGCTAAATTTTATGCTTCCGATGACGAATATCTCACCATTGGACGCCCGCGCCAATCGTCAGGCCATCATTGCCTCGACTATCGGAGGAGCCTGTAGCCTTGTAAACCCAGCGACCGCTCTCGGAAATAGTGGATACGCCAATGGCGGCACCCGACTGGTTGCGAAAGGTACCCACCGACCCGGCGACCATGGTCTTGCCCGGCGCGTAAGCCTGCGGCAGGCCAGCCATGGCCATGGCCCCGGCGACCCCGGCGTTTGACTGGTCACCCACCCGCTTAATCTGGTTGCTGACCACGGCAGCGCGCTGGTCAACATAGCTGCTTGCCCAGTTTTCGGACTGTTGAACGCCGGCGTTCACCTGTCCGACATTGGCGGCGTCGGTGACGGCCGTGCCCGCTGCAACGTTGGTGATCTGCCGCTCGCTGCCAGCACTGCCCACAGAGACCGAGTTGGCGCGATCTGCGGTCGAATAGGCGCCGAGCGCCACTGAATTATCGGCCGTCGCGGATGCGCCGCTGCCAATCGCCACGGAATTTTCGCCGGCTGCCGACGATCCACTGCCGATAGCCACGCTATTGGCACCACTGGCGCTGGCCTGCGGCGCGGCGAGGCTGGAGACCGAAATACTGACAGGCGGCGTTGCCAAGGATGCAGCGGGCGCAGGCTGGATCACATGGCTGATCGGGGACACCGGCTTCTGCGGAGCGCCGACGCAAAGCACGGGCGTTAAAACGGCGAAAACAGCCGGCAACACTTTCCAAGGGTGCAGTTTCAGCACTCGAACGACTTTCATCAGGGCCCCTAGCAAGATAACTACGCGTTTCTGTGCGCAATATCTCACTATTCCTTTCTGAGGCCAATCGCGAAAAATAAATGAACATAGGTGTGGGCCTGACTCTTATTCAGTGATGGCGTCCAAACTCCCCCCGAAACGGTGATCTTTAGGGCCAAGGCAGGGCGATCACCCGCGGTGCAGACACCGCCAGATGCGCATGGTCAAAGTCAGAGGCCATGGCGGCGCAGGACAAACCAGCGCCTGAAGCAGCCTTAGCTTCGATATTCATGCGTCTGCTTTGATGGCTGGGTACCTTCGTTGAACGTATACAACTGATCAGCCGCGCCCGGCTTGGATCAGCAAGCGAGACTCCGGCAGCACGCTGGTCTGAGGGAGCCTGCTTCGGTGCGTTATGGCATCCGGGCAACATCGGCGTCTAGGCAGCAACGAGCGGCAACACCGCCCGCTTGTGCACTGGTAACCATGACAAGGCGCACCTCCAGTCCCGATCGATAAAAGTGCGCTTCCTATCGTCCTGCGCCTACCACTGCATGCCTGCGCCGATCGAGACGCCGCCATCTCCGCGGGTATCCACCGAGCCGGTCATCTTGTAAACCCAGCGCCCGCCCTCGGAAATCGTTGAAACACCGATGGCGATGCTGGATTCGCTGCGGAAGGTGGCCGCCGCTACGGCCGCCATGCTCTTGCCAGGCTCATAAGCCTGCGGCAGCCCTGCCATCGCCATCGCCGCCGCCACACCGGCGTTGGCGCGATTGCCTATCTGCTGGATCTGGCTGCTGAGGGCAACGAACCGCTGGTCGGTGTAGCTGGTGGCCCAGTTTTCGGCCTGCTGTACGCCGGAATTTACCTGGCCGACGTTGGCAGCATCGGTATCGGACGTGCCCGCCGCCACGTTAGTGATCTGGCGTTCGCTACCCGCACTGCCAACCGATACCGTGTTGTCGCGGTTGGCCACCGACCCAGCGCCAAGCGCCACAGAATTATTCGCCGCAGCCGATGCACCGTTACCGACGGCAACGCTGTTGGTTCCACCTGCGCTGGCCACCGGGCCGATCGCCACGCTGTTCGTCCCGCCGGCCACCGCGCCGCCAAGCGTGGAATTGATCTGCTCGTATTTGCTGTTGCCACCGCCTGCCTGGTTAAGACTGGTGATGTCGTTGAAGAGGCTCAGGTTGCTGTACTGATTGCTGGCGTCTTGCGTCCAGTGCCACAGCTGCGAGCCGTTCACCGCATCGGTGCTGGTTGCCGTTTCCGCACCAGCCGCCAGATTGGTGATCGAAACTGGCGCACCGGACCCGGCGCCCGTGAGCGTTATCGTGTTGGTGGGATTGCCCGACGCATCAGCGTCGTAAAGCACGGACAGGTTGCTGGTCGTACCGCCGCCGCCAGCAGCAGTCACCGCTTCCAGCTGAGCCAGGTTTACTGCATCGTTCGGTGCCGAACCGGCTGCAACACCGGTAATTTGACGATTGCCCACCGCAAGTTCACCGGCCGATGTCTGCGGCGCGGCCAATCCGTAGGCGCTGTAATTGGTCAGTGCGCCTACGGTGGTTACCGACCCCGCGCCCAGCGCGACGCTGTTGTCAAAGTTGGTGGTCGCCCCACTTCCCACGGCGATGCTGTCGGTTCCTGCAGCAAGCGTGTTGTCGCTAACCGCCAGCGAGTAATTACCTTGCGCAGTGGCCCCATTGCCCATCGCAAAGCTGTCGACGCCGGCGGCTTTGGCATTGGGACCGGCCGCTGCCGCATTCAAACCCGTGGCCGAGGATCCCGGCAGCGAGGAGTCAACCGAGAAGTACTTGGTCCCCGCGGTGTTGTTGATGTCGTTGTAAAGACTGTACGTGCTGTATTGATTGCTGGTGTCCTGAGTGGCATGCCAGAGCTGGGCGCCGTTCACCGCATCAGTGCTCGTAGCACTCAGCATGCCCTGATGAAGATTGGTGAGCGTGGTCCCGTTGGTGAGGCCACCATCCGTGCTCATCACACCGCCGAGCGTAACGCTTGTCCGGGCCGAGTTGTCGTACTGCACCGAGTTCGCCGCATCGGCGGACACCCCCTGCAGCTGCGCGACGTTCACCGCGTCGGTAGATGCCAGTCCGGGCGCCAGCCCGGTAATCTGACGATTACCCACATTGATTTCGCCGGAGGATGCCTGCGGCCCGACCAGCCCGTAGGCGGTGTAGCCGGTCAATGCCCCCACCGTGGTGACCGAGCCAGCGCCCAAGGCGATGCTGTTGGCAAAGCTGGAATTAGCCCCGGTTCCCAGGGCAATGGCATTGGTAGCGCCCGCGGCAGCACCGCTGCCGACGGCAATGGACGAACCGCCCGCTGCTGCCGCTGCCGGCCCCGCTGCGATTGAATCAATGCCTGCCGCATTGCTGCCGATACCAGCGCTGTTCGCCT
>CBAAAD010000125.1:0-7585 GCA_964658785.1 uncultured Methylobacterium sp. | reverse complement strand
ATGTGTCGGTCGGGCTTAAAAGGGAATCCGGTGTAAATCCGGAACTGCCCCGCAGCGGTAAAGCGGAAACGAACGTCTCTACATGCACTGGCCGCCTTCGGCTGGGAAGCAGGGGCTAGTAGGCGGATCGCAAGATCCACGTCCGCAAGTCCGAAGACCTGCCGGCACATCGGGGCGAACGTGCCTTGATGCGTTGTGGCGACTTCCGTGGGGAGGTACGTCGAGGGGAAAGCGCCTTGTGGCGTTCCTTTCGCGACCGTCCAGGGATCTCGCTGCTTCAGGCCCTGCGCGCGGGAGCGGGTGTTTGATTTTTCATGCCCGGAGTCACCGCCATGCAACCTCTCGAAAACGCCGTCAGCGAGCGCAGCGTCGCCCGCGTCGATGCTTTTAACGTTCCCGTCGAAGAAACGCCGATCATCGAATCGACGGCAGTCGAACATGCCAGCACGGCGCCGACCACCGGCGCTGGCGCCGCGGGCTCGAGCGAAGCGTTCGCGCTGACGCCGCCACACAACCCGGGCCAGATGCGCGTGACCAAGCGCAACGGCGGCCAGGAGATCGTCGACGTCAACAAGATCGTGCGCGCGGTGACCCGCAGCGCCGAAGGCCTGCACGGCGTCGATCCGCTGCGCGTGGCACTGAAGACCATCGGCGGCCTGTACGACGGCGCCACCACGCAGGAACTCGACCAGCTGTCGATCCGCACCGCCGCCGCGCTGACCGCCGAAGAGCCCGAATATGGCCAGCTCGCCGCGCGCCTGCTCGGTGCCTATATCGACAAGGAAGTGAGTGGCCAGGAGATCCAGAGCTTTTCGCAGTCGATCGTGCGCGGTGCGGAACTGGGCATCCTCAATGAACGCCTGCGCGACTTTGTGGCGCTGAACGCGCGCAAGCTCAACGATGCGATCAATCCGCTGGCCACGCGCCGCTTCGAGTACTTCGGCCTGCGCACGGTGTACGACCGCTACCTGCTGCGCCATCCACAGAAGCGCCTGGTGATCGAGACGCCGCAGCATTTCTTCATGCGCATCGCCTGCGCGCTGGGCGGCAACGAGATCGGCGAAACGCTCGAGCTTTATCGCCTGCTCTCCTCGCTGGAATACATCGCCAGCTCGCCCACGCTGTTCAACGCCGGCACCAACCACGAGCAGCTCAGCTCGTGCTACCTGCTCGACTCGCCGGTCGATTCGCTGGAGTCGATCTACGACAAATACGCGGACGTGGCCAAGCTCAGCAAGTTTGCCGGCGGCATCGGCCTGGCCTACACCCGCGTGCGCTCACGCGGCTCGCTGATCAAGGGCACCAACGGCCATTCCAACGGCCTGCTGCCGTGGCTGAAAACGCTCGACGCCTCGGTCGCTGCGGTGAACCAGGGCGGCAAGCGCAAGGGCGCGGCCTGCGTGTACCTGGAATCCTGGCACGCCGACATCGAGGATTTTCTCGAGCTGCGCGACAACACCGGCGACGACGCCCGCCGCGCGCACAATCTCAACATCGCCAACTGGATTCCCGACGAATTCATGCGCCGGGTCGAGACCGACGGCGACTGGTCGCTGTTCGATCCCAAGGTGGTGCCGCATCTGGTCGACAGCTGGGGCGCGGTATTCGAGCAGCATTACGCCAAGGCCGAAGCCGAAGGTCTTGCGGTCAAGACGGTGAAGGCGCGCGAGCTTTACGCGCGCATGATGCGCACCCTGGCGCAGACCGGCAACGGCTGGATGACCTTCAAGGATCGCTGCAACGCCACCAGCAATCAGACGGCCAAACCGGACAACGTGATCCACCTGTCCAACCTGTGCACTGAGATTCTGGAAGTCAGCTCGGCGACCGAAACAGCCGTGTGCAATCTGGGCTCGGTGAACCTGGCGCGGCACGTGGTGCGTGCGGCCGACGGCAGCCACGCGTTCGACTTCGAACAGCTCGCCTCCACCGTGCGCACGGCCGTGCGCCAGCTCGATCGCGTGATCGATCTGAACTTCTATCCGATCGACACCGCGCGCACCGCCAACATCAAGTGGCGTCCGGTCGGGCTCGGTGTGATGGGCCTGCAGGACGTGTTCTTCAAGCTGCGCCTGCCGTTCGATTCCGCCGAAGCGCTGGCGCTGTCCACGCGCATCGCCGAGGAGATCTATTTCCACGCGCTGTCGATGTCCAACGAAATCGCCGCCCAGGCTGGCGCGCACCCGGGCTTTGCCGAGAGCCGCGCCGTCAACGGCGAGCTGCAGTTCGACTACTGGCCGCAGGCGCAGACCCACGACAGCGCGCGCTGGCATGCGCTGCGCGACCGCATCAAGCAGCACGGCCTGCGCAACTCGCTGCTGATCGCTATTGCGCCGACGGCAACCATCGCCTCGATCGCCGGCTGCTACGAGTGCATCGAGCCGCAGGTCAGCAACCTGTTCAAGCGCGAGACGCTGTCGGGCGATTTCCTGCAGGTGAACCGCTATCTGGCCGACGAGCTGAAGGCGCTGGGATTGTGGACGCCGGAGGTACGCGACGCGATCAAGCTGGCCGAGGGTTCGATCCAGAACATCGCCGCCATTCCCGAGCGCCTGCGCGCCATCTATCGCACCGTGTGGGAGCTGCCGCAGAAGGCGCTGATCGAACTGGCCGCCGCCCGCGGCGCCTTCATCGATCAGAGCCAGTCGCTCAACCTGTTCATGGAAAACCCCAACATCGGCCAGCTCAGCTCGATGTACATGTACGCCTGGAAGGCCGGCATCAAGACCACCTACTACCTGCGTTCGCGGCCGGCGACCAAGATCACCAAGACCACGGTCACCGCCAGCCGGACCAGCGCGCCCGAGCCGGTCATCGACGATCAGGCGCAGGCCAACGCCGCGGTTTTCTGCTCGCTGGAAAATCCCGAGTACTGCGAAGCCTGTCAGTAAGCGCGAGCGCGATCCGGCGTCACCACGTCGGATCGTCGCGACGTCGCGTCAACCATCGTTATTCAGAGGAAGCCATCCATGTCAGCCCAGCCCCCACGCCACGCGCAGATTCTCGACCCCGGTTTTGAACTGACGCTGCGGCCGATGCGCTATCCCGGGTTCTACGAGATGTATCGCAACGCGATCAAGAACACCTGGACGGTGGAGGAAGTGGATTTTTCCATGGACACCTCCGACCTGCGCACGAAGATGTCGCCGGCCGACCGTCACCTGATCCAGCGGCTGGTGGCTTTTTTCGCCACCGGCGACACCATCGTGTCGAACAATCTGGTGCTCAATCTCTACCAGCACATCAATGCGCCCGAGGCGCGCATGTACCTGTCGCGCCAGCTGTATGAGGAGTCGCTGCACGTGCAGTTCTACCTCACCCTGCTCGACACCTATATTCCTGATCCGGCCGAGCGCAACGCGGCGTTCGCGGCGATCGAGACGATCCCGTCGATCCGCCAGAAGGGCGAGTTCTGCTTTAAGTGGATTGACTCGATCCAGCATCTGCAGCGGCTGGAAACGCGCGAGCATCGCCGGCAGTTTCTGCTCAACATGATCTGCTTTGCCGCCTGCATCGAAGGGCTGTTCTTCTATGCCGCCTTCGCCTACGTGTATTACCTTCGCTCGCGCGGCCTGCTGCACGGGCTGGCGGCCGGCACCAACTGGGTGTTCCGCGACGAGAGCGGCCACATGGCGTTTGCCTTCGACGTGGTGCGCACGGTGCGCGACGAGGAGCCGGAGCTGTTCGACGACGCGATGCGCGCCCAGGTCGAGGAGATGATGGAAGACGCCATCGCCTGCGAAACGCAGTTTGCCGATGACGTGCTGTCCGGCGGCGTGGTCGGCCTGTCGGCGAAAGACATGCGCCAGTACCTCGAATACTGTGCCGATCAGCGCTTCGCCCAGCTCGACATGCCGAAGAAATACGGCGCCAGGAACCCGTTCGACTTCATGGACCTGCAGGACGTGCAGGAAGTGACCAACTTCTTCGAGCGCCGCGTCTCGGCCTACCAGGTTGGCGTACAGGGTGAAGTGGCGTTCGACATGGCGTTCTGAGGTCGCCATGTGGCGGCCGTAAGACGTCATGTCGATCGGCCGCCACGGCCATCTTTGCATCGAAAAAAAAGCCGCGACTTCGCAGGAAGTGGCGGCTTTTTCGTGAAAGTGTCATGCAAAACACGTAATATCCTGCGTTGACCTGCTCCCCCTGCTTTCTATCGGGGTGTTTTCGGTCAACAAGGGAAAGTCATCCAAAGTCAGCTCCCCCGACTATCCGGTTCGGGCGGGCGTCTGTGCGAGCGGCGTTTCCCATCGCCCACGTATTGAGAAGGATTGACGATGACAACCGCCATTCGCAGGAACCTGCTGCCACTGACCATTGCCACGCTGCTCGCGGCGGCGCCCGTGGCCGCCCAGAACATCACCACCTCCGGCGTCAGCGGACGCGTGCTGGACGCCAAGGGGCTGCCCGTGGCGGGCGCCACGGTCGACATCGTGCACCAGCCCTCGGGCACGACCAAGCAGGTGACCACCGACGCCGACGGCCGCTACACCGCGCAGGGTTTGCGCGTGGGCGGCCCGTTCGAGATCAAGGCCAGCAAGAGCGGCATGGCCACGGTGGAGAAAGACGAAGTCTATCTCCAGCTCGGTCAGCCGTCGTCGATCAACCTGGGCATGAGCTCGGGCGCCGAGGCGGCCAGCAACCTGTCGGCCGTCACCGTGAAGGCGTCGACGCTGGCGCAGACGTTCTCGTCGGAGAACAAGGGCCTGTCGACCACGGTTTCGCAGCGCCAGCTGCAGGCCACGCCGCAGGGCAACCGCTCGATCGACGACGTGGCGCGACTGGACCCGCGCATTACCGTGACCGACCAGGGCACCGGTTCGATTTCCGCGGCCGGCCAGAACAACCGCTACAACACTATCGCCGTGGACGGCGTGACCCAGGGCGATCCGTTCGGGCTCAACGCCAACGGCCTGCCCTATCAGAAGTCGCCGATCTCGCCGGAAACGATCGCCGAATACAACATTTCCACCGCCAACTTCGACGTGATCTCCGACGCCGTCGGCGCCGACATCAATGCGGTCACCAAGAGCGGCACCAACCAGTTTCACGGTTCGGTCTACGACGCCTACCGCAACGCCAACAAGCTGGTCGGCAACGCGGGCTGGCTGCCGAAGAACAACTCCAATTACGGCTACAACGGCTACGACAAGGACTCGACCTACGGTTTCACCCTCGGCGGACCGATCGTCAAGGACAAACTGTTTTTCTTTGTGTCCGCCGAGCATGAAAAAACCACCGGCATCGGCGCCGACTCCGCCAACGGGCTGGACGAGACGCTGGGCAACGGCGCGTCGACCAGCAACAAGATTTCGCCCGGAGACCTGCAGAAAATCATCGACACGGCCAAGCAGCTCGGCCTGACGCCGGGCACGTTCGGCGGCAGCACCGGCCTGGCGTACGACGACAAGCGCTACCTCGGCAAGATCGACTGGAACATCAGCAACAACCACCGCGCCAGCTTCACGTATCAGAAAACCGACGAGCAGCTGCCGGCGGTGGGCGGCAACAGCGCGAACAGCGTGGGCCTGACCAGCTACACCTATACCAAGGCGATCAGCACCGAAAACTATGTGGTCCACATGTTCGACGACTGGACCGACAGCTTTTCCACCGAGGCGAAGATCGGCTACCAGAAGTTCACGCAGGACACGACCGCACCGTTCCAGCAGCCCTCGGTCAACGTCAACCTGCAGGCCGATGGCAAAGGCCCGTCGGTGAACCTGGGCGAGGAGCAGTTCCGCCACTACAACCACATCGATACCAAGAAGCTCTCCTTCTTCCTGGCCGGCACGTATTACGTCGGCGATCACGCCATCAAGGGCGGCGTCGACGCGTCGCGCACTAAGATCAACAACCTGTTCGGCCAGTCCGAATTCGGCGTGTACAACTTCTGGGGCATCAACAATTTCCAGACCGGCAACTACAACAAGTACGTGCTTTATCACCCGGCACCGGGCTATACGCTGGACGATATTGCCGGCAAGTGGACCTATAGCCAGTACACGCCGTTTCTGCAGGACACCTGGCAGGTCACGCCGCAGCTCTCGCTGCAGTACGGCGTGCGCGTGGACATTCCCAACTCCAGCGGCCGGCCCGATTACAACGCCGCGTTTGAAAAGGCGTTCGGCTATCCGAACAACTACACGGTGGGCTCCAGCAATCGCGTGGTCGAGCCGCGCCTGTCGTTCAATTACACGTTCGAGAGCGATTACAAAACCCAGCTGCGCGGCGGCGCGGGCCTGTTCCAGACGCAGCCGCCAACGGTGTGGCTGACCAACCCTTACCAGAACAACGGCGTCACGCTGCGTTCGTACACCACGTTCAATCCGGCGCTCGCACCGTTCAGCCCGAACCCGTTCGGCCAGAACATTCCCGCCGGCGGCGGTGCGGGTTCCATCGATACGGTCGCCAAGAGCTTCAACCTGCCGACCGTGTGGAAGATGAGCCTGGCGCTGGATCGCGAGCTGCCGTGGTGGGGGCTGGTCGCCTCGGCCGAGTACGAACACATCAAGGTGCGCGACGGCATCCTGTATCAGGCCATCAACTTCGGCGCGCCGACCGGCGTGCTGCCGGACGGTCGCCAGCAGTTCTGGAAGAAGCCGGGCGAACCATCCACCACGGCCGATGCGCTGGCGAACCAGAACCGCGCCTTCAGCACGGCGTCGACCCTGCTCACCAATACGCACAAGGGCAAGTCCGACAGCCTCACGCTGGCGTTGAGCAAGCCGTTTTCCGACAGCGTGTTCGGCAACCTGGCGGTGACCTTCAACCATGCCACCGATGCCGACCCTGGCTCGGACACGATTGCCTACAGCGGCTACCAGCGCGTGGCGCGCCTGAATCCCAACGACAACGATAGCGCCACCTCCAACTACAACGTGGCCAAGAATCTGAAGGCTTCGCTGACCTGGCAGCACAATTTCTTCGACCACTACCGCACCCAGGTATCGATGTTTTACAGCGGCCGCACCGGCAATCCGTACACCTGGATTTTTGCCAACGACGCCAACGGCGACAGCATTGCCGGATGGGATCCGGTCTACATCCCCAACCTCAACGATCCGAAGGTGGCCTACTCGGCCGGCACCAAGGCGCAGACCATCCAGCAGTTTCAGGATTTTCTCGCCAGCGACAAATACCTGAAGGATCACCGTGGCCAGATCGCCAACCGCAACGGCGCGCATTCGCCGTGGGTCAGCCAGCTGGACATGAGCTTTTCGCAGGAAGTGCCGGGACTGTTTCCGGGCAACAAGGGCGAAATCCGTCTGGACGTCTATAACTTCCTCAACCTGATCGACAGGAACTGGGGCCTGGTGAAATACACCGGCACCTATCCCACCCGCACGCTGGCCAGCTACGGCGGCGTGAATGCCGCCGGCCAGTACGTGTATACGCTGCCCGTCGACAAGAATGGCAACTACCAGCCGCAGCAGCTGAACTACTACGACGGCGGCTTCTACGATCCCAGCCGCGTGGTGTCACGCTGGTCGGCGATGGTGACGTTGCGGTACACGTTCTGATCGGTGTCCGCACTGGATGGATGAAATAAAAAAACGGCGCTTTCGGCGCCGTTTTTTTATTT
>CBAAAD010000124.1:0-7644 GCA_964658785.1 uncultured Methylobacterium sp. | reverse complement strand
CAGTTCGGTGACGTGATCACGGCGGCAGACGGTGCGCCGGTGAACCACGTGAGCGAATTGATGGACCGGTTCCGCGCCAGCCGGCCCGCGGCGGTGAAGCTGCAGCTGCTGCGCGGCGGCACGGCCGTAGATGTGATTTTGGACGAGGCGAGCTATTCGCGCGTCATTTCGCCCGGCTCACCGTAATCACCTGAATCCTTTCATGAACAATATCAGGCACCGATGTCGTTGCCATCGCTGGTCAGTAGTCCGATAGTCACGCATACCTTTGCGGCGATAGCGGAATCTATGCCATATGCAGAAAATTGTGACGCGTAGCGTACTCATCATCGACGACAACCCGGCCGTGGGCGAGGTGCTTTCGTTAAACGACATCCGGCCGCTTAACGCGCTGACGCCCGATGAAGGGCTGGCCATGCTGCAGGATGAAGCCATCGAGAAGCGAGGAAGTCGAAGGGCAGCGTTTGCCGTACGGTTGAAATTTTCCACCAGCCTGCGGCGTCACGCTGTCGTTTTCGGAATCTGACGTTTTACTGCGTTGAAGCCGAACGATCGAGCTGCTTTACGAATGAAGTGGTTTTTATGTGAGAAATCACCGGTACGCGGTGGTGAAGTGCCGTTTCATGTAATGTATGGCCAAGCTGGCCAGATAAGTTGTCATTCTGGCCAGATTGGACTTCACCGGAGCCCACCATGCAGATCAACATCCTCGATGCCAAAAATCAGTTGTCGCAACTTATTCGCTCAGTGGAAGCTGGCAAGCAGGTGCTGATCGCCCGGCGCGGTCAGCCGGTGGCGCAGTTGGTGCCGGTGACGGGGAAGGCGGCGATTGCGCCGGGCGCAGGTCATGCCGCGACGATTCTCCGCTGGCTCGACGAGCATCCGATGCCTGCTTACGCGCAGCGCAAGAGCAGGGAGATCGATCATGCGATTGCCGAGGCCAGAGCCTCGTGGGATTGATCTATCTGGATGCGTGCCTGTTGATCTATTTGGTGGAGCGACATCCGCGCTGGGGCAACGTGGTAGCAAAAGCGATGGCAAGCGCAGCCGACGTGCAATTTGGCATTTCTCCGCTGGTGAAGTTTGAATGCATGGTGGGACCGGCGAAGCGCGGCGATCCTGTGCTGGAACGAGCGTACCTGGATGTATTCGACCTGTTTGTGCCGCTGGCGATGCCTGATCCGGTGTATCTGCAGGCGGCACAATTGCGCGCCCGCTTCGGCCTGAAGGCGCCGGATGCCCTGCACCTGGCCGGCGCGCAGCATCACCGCTGCGAAGCCCTGTGGACGAATGACGATCGCCTGGCTCAGGCATCGCACGGTCTGGCGCGGATGATCCTGAAATCATGAACGCGAAACCTGTGGCGTCGGTCATGCTCTGGTCGTTGCATAGTCCGATAGTCATGCAAACCTTTACGGCCGGAGCTGCATCTATGCCATATGCAGAAAATTGTGACGCGTAGCGTACTCATCATCGACGACAACCCGGCCGTGGGCGAGGCGCTTTCGCTGGCGCTGTCCCTGCACGACATCCGGCCGCTTACCGCGCTGACGCCGGACGAAGGGCTGGCCATGCTGCAGCATGAGGCCATCGACGTGGTGATCCAGGACATGAACTTCACCGCCGATACCACGTCGGGCGAGGAAGGCGTGGCGCTGTTCCGGGCGATCCGCGAACAGCATCCGGATCTGCCGGTGATCCTGCTCACGGCGTGGACGCATCTGGAAACCGCGGTGGAGCTGGTCAAGGCCGGCGCCGCGGATTATCTGGCCAAGCCATGGGACGACAACAAGCTGATCGCCACGGTCGAAAACCTGCTCGAACTGTCCGAGTCCAATCGCGAAGTGACGCGCACGCGACGCGAGCGCAAGCGCCGGCGCGAGGCGCTGCAGGGCAAGTACGAGCTGGATAATCTGGTGTTTGCCTCCGAGGCGATGGCGCGCACGCTGGAGCTGGCCTGCCAGGTGGCCAAGGCCGATGTGCCGGTGCTCATCACCGGCCCCAACGGCACCGGCAAGGAGCGCATCGCGGCGATCGTGCACGCCAACTCGGCCGTGCGTCGCGGTGCCTTTGTGGCGGTGAACTGCGGCGCGCTGCCGGGCGAGCTGATCGAGGCGGAATTATTTGGCGCCGACGCTGGCGCTTACACCGGCGCCAACAAGGCGCGCGAGGGTCGCTTCGAACTGGCCGACGGCGGCACGCTGTTTCTGGACGAGATCGGCAACCTGCCGCTGCCCGGGCAGATGAAGCTGCTGCGCGTGCTGGAAACCGGCCAGTTCGAGCGGCTGGGCTCCGGCCGCACGCGGCAGGTCAAGGTGCGTGTGCTCAGCGCGACCAATGCCGACCTCAAGGCGATGATCCGCGCCGGCACCTTCCGCGAAGATCTGTATTACCGCCTCAACGTGATCGAGGTGAACCTGCCGCCGCTGACCGATCGCAGCGACGATATTTTGCCGCTGGCCGAGTTCTTTCTCGACGGCCGCGCCGAGCTGGGCGATGCCGCGCGCGACGCCATGCTCAACTATCCCTGGCCGGGCAACGTGCGCGAGCTGAAGAATGCGATCGAGCGCGCCGCGCTGCTTTCCGGCAGCGGACCGATCACGCCCGAGCTGCTCAATCTGGCGCCGCACGTGTCCACCGCTGCGCGCAATCTCGATGAGCCCAGTCGTGAGACGGTCGAGGCGGCGCTGCAAAAGGCCGACGGCGTGGTCAGCCGCGCGGCGCAAAGCCTTGGCCTGTCGCGGCAGGCGCTGTATCGACGCATGGAGCGCTACGGGCTGGCAGCTCCGGCGTGATGGCTTATGGACGGCTAAATGATGTGGCGATCATGGCTCCATGCGCGAGGCCTGCCGCATGTGGCGCTGGCTGAACTCGCTGCGCACGCGGCTGACCCTGCTGCTGGCGCTGGCCAGCGTGGCAGGGGCGCTGATCTATGCCGGCGTGACGCAGTGGCCGCTGCCGCAGCTGCTGGTGTGGCTGCAGGCCGAGCTGACGGTGAAGGATCCTTCGGCGCCGGCCACTGCCGCCAAGGCGCTGCCGGTAATCCATCTGGGCATCTACGGCGCGCTCGGCATCTGTGCGCTGCTGCTGTTGCTGCTGGCTTTCTGGCTGGCAGGGCAGGCGATGGCGCCGGTGAGCCGACTGCTGCGCGCGCTGGAAGGGGCGGTGGCCAGTTATCGCGACGGGGATTTCAGCATTTCGATTGGCATTCATCGGCGCGATGAACTGGGCGAATTGATCCAGATGCACAACGCGCTGGGCCAGACCCTGCGCGAGCAGCGCCAGCATCTGGCGCAGCGCGAGCTGCTGCTGGATACCGTGGTGCAGAACACGCCGGTGGCCCTGGTGCTGACTGACAGCATCGGTCGGGTGGCATACGCCAATATCGCGTCGCGGCATCTGTTCAACGAAGGCCGCAGCCTGCACGGGCTGGAATTCGCCCGTCTGCTCGACGGCGCGCCCGAGGCGCTGCGCCGCGCGGTGGAGGACGGTGAGGATGCGCTGCTCAGCGTGGAAATGGACGGTAGCGAGGAAACCTTCCACATCTCGCAGCGCGCGTTCCGACTGCAGGGTCGGCCGCACCGGCTGCAGCTGTTTCGGCGCATGACGCGCGAGCTGTCGCGTCAGGAAGTGGCGACGTGGAAGCGGGTGATCCGCGTGATCAGCCACGAGCTCAACAACTCGCTGGCGCCGATTTCCTCGCTGGCCCATTCCGGCGCGGAGCTGGCGCGGCGTGGTCAGGTCGATCGGCTGCCCGGGGTATTCGCCACCATCAGCGAGCGCGCCAAGCACCTGCACAGTTTCATCGCCGGCTACGCCAGTTTTGCCAAGCTGCCGACGCCGCAGTCGGTTGCGGTGGCGTGGGCGCCGTTTCTGGAGGGGTTGTCGCTGCACTGCCGGTACCGGCTGGCATCACCCGCGCCGACGCGGCCGGGTCATTTCGACGCCGTGCAGATCGAGCAGGTGCTGATCAACCTGATCAAGAATGCGCACGAGTCCGGCAGCGGCGAAGACGACGTCACGCTGTCGATCAGCGAAGTCGGCCGCGAGCTGCGCATCGAGGTCGCCGACCGTGGCCCTGGCATGACCGACACCGTCTTGGCGCAGGCGCTGCTGCCGTTCTATTCCACCAAGCGCGCGGGTACCGGACTGGGCCTGGCGCTGACCCGCGAAATTGCCGAGGCGCACGGCGGCCGCGTGCTGCTGGCCAATCGCGAAGATGGCGGCCTGCGCGTGACGCTGCTGTTGCCGCAGACCGTGGTGCGCTAGTCAACATCGCATTTCATGCGCTGCGCCTGCAATGGCTGCGGCGTGCAGCTCGATCAGATTCCATGACGTGCATGGGTGTCGATGGGTGACAAAGGGCGCTGGCCCTTCGACTCCGCTGCGCTACGCTCAGGGTGAACGGGCCGGTGGGTGCTCGTCGATTGCGACGTTGCTAAATCTGGCCAGAGTCTGCGCTGCCTATACTCGGCTTCATACTCACTGCGAAAAAGCGGCTATCAGCGGCAATCTACAAAACTAAAAATCGAATGCCATAACCTTAGCCGTTGACGTTTTTTACGCCGTTCACCCTGAGCGTAGCGCAGCGGAGTCGAAGGGCATGACTTGCCGATTGGCCGGATGTGGTTACGCTTTCCCACGCTAGTGAAGTCGCCTTGACCTTAGCCCTTCGAATCCGGCGATCTGTGAACGCGTTCGATATACCCGTCGCCGCTCGCGTAACAACAGCTCGCCTATACTGATGCCTTCGTCACGGATGGGGGCAGGTCATGGGTCAGATTCTTGCGTTGGTCATCGTGGTGGTGGTGTTCATCGTCCTTTCCAGGCTGGTGCGCATCGTGCCGCAGGGCTTCGAGTGGACGGTGGAAACCTTCGGCAAATACACGCATACGCTGAGCCCGGGGCTGCATCTGCTGATTCCGATCTATCAAACGGTCGGCCGCAAGATCAACATGATGGAGCAGGTGCTCGACGTGCCCTCGCAGGACGTGATCACCAAGGACAACGCCGTGGTGCGCGTCGACGGCGTGGTGTTCTACCAGGTGCTGGATGCGTCCAAGGCCGCGTATGAGGTCTCCAATCTGGAGCAGGCCTCGCTGGCGCTGATCATGACCAATATCCGCACCGTGCTCGGTTCGATGGACCTGGACGAAAGCCTGAGCCAGCGCGACGGCATCAACGCCAAGCTGCTGCGCGTGGTGGATGAGGCGACGCATCCGTGGGGAGTGAAGGTCAACCGCATCGAGATCAAGGACATCGCGCCGCCGCGCGACCTGATCGATGCGATGGCGCGCCAGATGAAGGCCGAGCGCGAAAAGCGCGCGAACATTCTCGACGCGGAAGGTTTCCGGCAGGCGGCCATTCTCAAGGCCGAAGGCGAAAAGCAGTCGGTGATCCTGGCGGCCGAGGGCGAGAAAGAAGCGGCGTTTCGCGCCGCCGAGGCGCGCGAGCGCTCCGCCGAGGCCGAAGCCAAGGCGACCACGATGGTGTCCGACGCAATCTCCGGCGGCAACGTCAACGCGCTGAACTACTTCGTTGCCAACAACTATGTGGAGGCGCTGAAAGAGATGGCCAAATCGCCGAACCAGAAAATGCTGCTGCTGCCGATCGAGGCCACCGGCATCCTCGGCTCGCTGGCTGGTATTGCCGAGCTGGCGAAGGAGTCGCTGGGCCAGCAGCAGCGCTCCGTCGCGCAGCCGCCGGCCTCCACGCCGTTCCAGCCGCCGCTGCGTTGAGGACCCCGCCATGGCGTTTCCCGTGCATTACCTGTGGTGGATCCTCGCGCTGCTGCTGATCGGCGGCGAGGTGCTGCTGCCGGGGTATTTTCTGCTGTGGATCGGCCTGGCTGCGGCGGCCGTTGGCGTGGTGCTGCTGGTGGTACCGCCGCTCGGGCTGCTGATTCAGGCCGTGCTGTTCGCGCTGCTGGCCTTTGCCGCCTGCGTGCTTTACGCCCGCGTGCTGCGGCCGAAGCTGGACAAGAGCGAACCGGGCAGCGCCACGCTCAATCGCCGCGGCGAGCGGATGATTGGCCAGCGCTACGAGCTGATCGAGCCGATCGTCAACGGTCGCGGCAAGGCGCGCGTCGGCGACGGCCAGTGGCTGGTTACCGGGCCGGATCTGCCGCTGGGCAGCGTGGTCGAGGTGATTGCCATCGACGGCACCACGCTCAAGGTTCGCGCAGCGGTATGAGTGCGAACGCGGTCAGTACGGCGAGCATCCATCCGTCGTTCGCGACGACGGCCATCAGCACGCGCATCGCGTTTTTGCTGGAGCTGACCCGTCGCCTGCATCAGTACGGCACCGCCTCGCCGCGGCTGGAGATGGCGGTTTCGAGTTCGGCGCAGCGGCTGGGTTTGAGCGCCGACGTATGGTCCAGCCCCACGGCCGTCATTATTTCGTTTACCGACCTGGGGCAGGGCGAAGAGGGTGTGGCGCAAACCACCCAGGTGATGCGTCTGGCGCCCGGCGATGTAAACCTTGCGCGACTGTGCGAGGCGGACGCTATCGCCGATCAGGTGATTGCCGGCGAGATCGGTCTGCGCGAAGGTTTTCAGCGGCTGCGCGAGCTCGGTCGGCCGGACTCGCGGCGCGCGCAGGCCGCAGTCGTCGCCACTTACGGACTGTCCGCGGCCTGCGTGGTGGCGCTGTTTCTGCACAGCGCCTGGCCGGATCTGCTGACCGCGGCCTTTATTGGGTTGATCATCGGCAGCATTACCGTACTGGCGGCCAAGCGGCCGCAGCTGTCGATTGCCAGCGACGCGATCTGCGCGCTGGTAGCGACCACGGTGGCCATCGTCGTCAGCGCGTTCGTGGTGCCGCTGGCGATCAAGTCGGTGGTGCTGGCCAGCCTGATCGTGCTGGTGCCGGGCATGTCGCTCACCACGGCGGTACGCGAGATATCCAGCCAGCATCTGGTGGCCGGCATGGCGCGCATGGGCGGGGCGGTGGCGACCCTGCTCAAGCTCACCTTTGGCACGGTGGCGGCGACCACGCTGTGCGCGGCGGTGGGTATCGAGCCGCGCGATTACGCGCTGCCGCCGCTGCCGGGCTGGACCGAGTTGCCGGCCCTGCTGGTCGGTGCGTTCGGCTTCGCCATCTTGTTTCGCGCCGCGCGCCGCGACTGGCTGATCGTGATGGGCGCGGTCATCGTCGGTTATCTCGCCACGCGCCTGGGCGGGCGGATTTCCGGCTCGCTGCCGGCGGCGCCTTTCGGGGTTTTTCTCGGCGGTTTTCTGCTGAGCGCCATGGCCAACGCCTATGCGCGCTACGCCCATCGCCCCGGTGCCGTGATTCGCGAGCCGGGGATTATCCTGCTGGTGCCGGGCAGCGTGGGGTTTCGCAGCATGTCGTTTCTGCTCCAGCGCGATACCTCGCTGGGTATGGATACCGGCCTGCTGCTGGTTACCCTGCTGGTGTCGCTGGTCGGCGGGCTGATGTTTGGCGAATTATTTGTTTCACCCCGACGTTCGCTCTAGGGTGGGGCCGCTGGTGATGGTGGTCAGATAACAGCGTCCTCATCCATCAACAAAAAACGCCGGCTTTGAGCCGGCGTTTTGGTTTGAGCGCATCAGGAAATAATCACTGTTGGGCGATTATCTGAAGCGGGCGATCAGATCGCCAGGTCCTTTTCCTTCTTGCCGG
>CBAAAD010000123.1:0-7645 GCA_964658785.1 uncultured Methylobacterium sp. | reverse complement strand
GTTTCAGGCCAGCCTCCTTTTGCGGAGCCGACCGCCTAGCATCACGCGGTGGTAGCCAGTGGTCAAGAACGAGGACACGGGCACTGAAGGTATTCGGCGAGCTCCGAGCGACGCAGGCGGTAGCACGCTGACCAAACGGGGTTGTCGAATGCTGATCACGCCGCCACAAACGACGATGCCCCCGCATAAGCGAGGGCATCGTGCAGTTAGCTCATAGTGGACGGCAGCAGTTCGTTGATGGCGGGAACGGCGGCATCCAAGCCGCCGCTCCGTGCAACCACCGTCGCTGACGAAAGGCTTAGAACGACGCGCCAAACGTGATCTGGAACGAACGATCTTCCAGCAGCGAGTAGTACGGCGCCGATGCAAAGAGCGTCGTACTGTTCGCGTCCTTGATCTTGCCCGGGTTCGACGCAAGGAACGCGCCGATGTTGTTGGCGTTGGTAAGCCCCTTGCGATCAAGCAGATTGAACATATTGAGCTTGATGTAGGGCCTGGTGATGAAGGACGAGATGTCGTTGAAGCGCCAGCCGGCACTCAGATTGAGCGTGGCGTAGCCGCCGACGCGCTCCGTGTTGGACCAGTCGCCGTAAATCGAGCTGCGCACCTTCTCATCCAGGCTTGCCCAGAACGGGCCCTGATCGTAGCTCACGCGCAGGTAGCCCAGATTCCGGGGCGTGTTGAGCAAGTCCTTGCCCTTGGTGTTGTAGATACCGTCACCCAGGGAATCGAGATTCGTCTCAAGCGTCGACTTCTGGTAAGCGTACGAGGCGTACAGCGTCCAGTTTGGCGCGAACTTGTAGCTGGCCTCGGTGTTTATGCCGCGGTTGTGCACCTTGGGCAACGAGAGATACACGGTGGCGAAAGTCGTTTCGTCGAAGCCGGAAATCTGCTTGTTGTTGAGATTGGAGTAGTAAGCATCGACGTTCGCCGAGAACGTGTCGTTGTAAAAGCGCCAGCCAAGGTCCGCCGTTGTCGCTGTCTCCGGCTTGTTGAGGAAGCTGCTGGCGGGAACCGTCTGGCCGGGGAAATTGGCGGCGGCGGCATTCTGCAGAAATGCGCCGTTGATCGGAGCGCGGAACGTCTTGCCCATACCGAAGTAAAACTGATTCTGCTCGTTCAACTGGTACTTGGCGCCTACCGTCGGGCTCCACTTGTGATACGTCGCGCTGACGTCATTGACGCCGTAACCGGCGTAGCCCTTACGCACCGAGCCCGGATACTGAAAGTCGAAGCCGCTGCGCTTTTCCGACAAGAACGATGCGCCAGCCGTGAAGGTCCAGAAATCGTTCGGAGTCCACGTATCCGTGGCGAATGCCTTCTTTGTTTCGGTGGTGGTGTATTCGTTAAACGGACGCTGCACGATACCGTTCGGATAGCGGATGACTGAATCGCGGCCCTGGTAATCGGCTGGAATGCCAGCCGCATTGATGGCCGTATAAACGGTCGTCTGCTCCTGGCGCGGGCGCTCGTACCAGAAACCGTATTCCAGACTGTTGTCCTGGCCAAAATCCTGGTTGAACTTGGCGATGATGCCAGGTCGCATGGTGTAGGAGCTGTTGTACGAGTAAACCAGCGCCTTGGCGTTCTTGCCACCGATCACACCGTCACCGTTCAGATCCTGGTTGGCGTACTGGTACTGATTCAGCGGCGAGGTGGACTCGGTAAACGTGGCACCGCCGCCCGACCCGCCGTTGCCGTACTGAAAGTAAGGCACCACCGACAGACGCAGGCTGTCGCTGAGCTTGAACTCACCGTCCAGACTCACCAGCCAGCTCTTGAACGGGTTTTTGTGAAACGCGTAGAAGTTGGCATCCGTCGGCGTCAGACGCGTGCGGTCGTAGCTCTGATCGTAGCCACCGGAGGCCAGCTGCGCCTTGGTCAGACTCTGATACAGATAGCTGTCCTGACGCACGTACTGAACGGAGCCGGAGATGGTGTTGTTGTCGTCGATGGTCCAGATCGTTTTGCCGTCGACCTTGTCGGCGTCCTGGCTACCGGGACCGCGCCACAGGTTGGCCTGATTGTTGGAGTAGGACAGCCACGAACGGAATGCGCCGGTATCACCCGTGTTCAGGCGAACAAACGTGCGACGAAAATCGTTGCTACCGAACGACTGCGTCACGTCAATACCCGCCTTGTGCGGCGGATCGATGGTGACCCAGGCGATCGAGCCGCCGGCCGCGCCGCTGATCGGCGTATCCACATCCGGATAGCCCTGCAGCACGGTGATGTCGCCAATATTCTCGGTATCGCCGTACTCGGTCGAGTAGACCTTGTAGTTGCCGCTGTCGTTGATCGGCGCGCCGTTCACGGTCGTGCCGATTTCATCGCTGGTGAAGCCGCGGATGCTGTAGTTGCCGTTGGCCAGACCGTTGTTGTCATCGGTCGATGCGTTGACGCCGGGAATGCTGTCGATCAGCTGCACGAACGTGGCACCCGGTGCGGCATTGACGATCGCGTCGCGCGTGATGGTGGAAACCGCCTTCGGGGCCGTCTGAACGGCCATCAGGCCACTGCCCAGCGACAGCGACTGCGCCTTGACCTGCACGGACGACAGCTCCTGCACCCGCTTGGTGTCGTTCGACGTGGTGGTGTTGGAGGTGCTGGAAACGCCGACGTGCGGCGCGGTCTGCGTGTTGGCAGCCGGATCGGTGGTCGTCTGCGCCATGACCATGCCCGAACCCATAACGCAGGCAAGTGCAATCGCGGCAGAAAGGTGGCTTCGCTTCATTTGGATAGTTCCCTATTGAGTCATGAATGAGTTGCTGCGGCTCTGGCCTGCGCATGGCGCACGATGCCGGCGCAGCTTTTTCGCTGTGACGCGCTTCTTGGATCTGCAGATCTGAATTTACTTTGGCTGAAAGGCCGAGTTGGTCAGGCGCCATCGGCGATCACGCGTTCGCCCCGGCAAGAACTTGTGACCCCGTTTACCGAACTCTTTGACGCCAAAGGCGCATCATTCCATGCGAATTTTACAGCTTCTTTACAAAAGTTTCATACCACTCGTGATCGTAATTTATTGCGAATCGCTATTTCCTGATGCCAAACGTCCTCGCCCGGGCACAGGCGTTCGCGCAGCGCAGCGGCTGGGCAGCGCAGCGCATGGGAAAAGCGTTTGAAAAGGAGTGCGCCCATGTCGCAGGAACATGGGCTACGAAAAAATCCAGCCGCCCGGTCACGCCGTGCTGGCGTCGCAGGATCGTGCTGGCAAAGATGGAAGGCTAAGGCCGGCTCTCACCACCCCGCCGATGGGCTACCGCAGGTCTACGCGGCCTTGCCCAGATAGCGCGCGCGCTTGGCCGGCTTGAGCCGGGCAAGATCCAGCATCACCAGACCATCGACGCAGCCGGAAAAATCGGGGTCTTCGCCGAAGTCGAGAAACTGCACGCCGTCGGCATCGACCAGATCGACATACTGGCGGTACAGCACCGGCAGGCTCACACCCAGCGCGTCCAGATGATGCTTGAGCTCGCCCAGACCCGCCGACGCGTCCAGACCCTGCAGCGCCTGTTGTACGCCCTGGCTAACGTCATTCGATATGACGAACGGCTGGCGCGCTTCGGCCAGACCCGGCGCGCCAAAATAATGCTGGTGAGCGGCCGCGATCCATTCACGCGCTTCGCGCGGCATGTTCACCGACATGCTGACCGGACCAAACATGTACCGAAGATCCGGGTGCCGCTGCAGATAAAGCCCGATGCCCTGCCACAGCTGATCGAGTGCACGCGAACGCCAGTACGCTGGCGCCACGAAGCTTCTCCCCAGCTCCAGCCCCTGCGCGAGACGCGATTCCAGTGCCGGCGAATAATGAAAGAGACTGGAGGTGTAGAGGCCGGCCATGCCGTGCTCCGCCAGCAAACGGGCACCGTGACCAAAGCGGTACGAGCCGACAATGCGCAGCGCCTTGGTGTCCCAGAGCACGAGATGCTCGTAGTGTGGATCGTAGCGATCCAGGTCACGGCGCGTGCCGGTACCTTCACCGACCTTGCGAAAAGTGAGCTCGCGCAGGCGACCGATCTCGCGCATCACCGGGCTGTTAAGCGCGCCCTTGAACAGCCACGCCTGTTTGCCGTCGCCAAGATCGGCGAGCTTTTCGGACTGCATCAGTTCGGCCGCCACCTGATCGACCGGCTCCGGATGTGCCAGCGATACCTGACCGCCGAATATCAGCCCTCGATGCTGACCCACGCGATACACGTGTCGCCGCATCAGCTTCGCCGCCTGCTCGGGCGAACCGCCGCTGCGCTGCCCCAGTTCATCGGCGCTAACCAGCGCACCGATGCTGAAGCCGATGCGTCGGCTGCCGGCCGTCACCGCCTCGCGCGGCAGCATCGCTGTACTCAGCGGTTTGGCCAGCATCGACAGACCATAGAACATCGCCGAATTGCGCGCGGCGACGTGGATGGGCAACACCGGCACTTTTTTGCGCATGGCAAGCCGCGCAAAGCCGTCCGACCAGCGGCCATCGCGCACGCCGTTGGCGCGCACGCGCGACACTTCACCGGCGGGGAAAACAATCAGCGCCTGGCCTTCATCCAGCGCGCGATAAATGCCGCGCAGCCTTGAGGCGCTGCCCTTGCCGAACACATCCACCGGCAGCAGCAGATTCTTCAGCTGCGGCACCACGGCCAGCCAATCGTTGCCGAGAATGCGCACGTCGCTGCGCACCGAACCGACAAGCTGCAGCACCGCCAGCGCGTCCTGCATGCCGAGCGGATGATTGGCCACCACCAGCAGTCCACCGTCGACCGGAATGTTTTCGCGCTCGCGCGGGCTGACGTGATAGCTGGTGCCGAGCATGTCGAGCACGCGCTCGACGAAATCGAAACCTTCGGCGGCGCCGACTTTATCCAGCACGCGGTTGAAGCCGTGCTCATCGGCCAGCCGGCCCAGCATGTCGGCTACGGGGCGGCGAATTCTGGGATGCAACGCGAGCCAGGGTAACCGCTCGGTAAGGGTCTGTTCGATGCTGAGCATGACCGTGTCCTCAGGTTTTCGCACATCCTGAAGATCGATTGTTACAGGGGCCTGTCACGCGGACGCCAAACAGAAGTTACTGCGCTGTTCTTCTCACAAACTTACGTGCATGAAGGAGGCCACGCCCGACATGAACATCTGCACCGACAGGGCGATCAGCAGCATGCCCATCACGCGCTCTAGCGCCGTGAGCACGCTTTCGCCCAGCCAGCGGAACAGATAGGTGGCGCTGAGCAGAATCAGCGACGTGGCCAGCCACGCCAGCAGAAGCGCGGTAACCCAGTCCGCGGTGCGACCGGGCTGGGTATTGGTGAGCAGCAGCAGCGCGGCCATCGCCGAGGGGCCGGCCACGCCGGGGATCGCCATCGGCACGATAAAGGGTTCGCCTTCGCCGGGTTTGCCGAAGATGCCGCCGCCGTCGGCGGGTGGAAACACCATGCGAATGCCGATGAGAAAAAGCACGATGCCGCCGGCAATGCTGATCGAGTCCGGCTTGAGCTGCAGCAGCTTGAGAATGTGCTGACCGCCGAACAGAAACACCAGCAGCACGCCCAGCGCGATCAGCAGTTCGCGCACCATCACTGCACGGCGGCGCTTGGGCGGCACGTCCTTCAGCAGGCTCAGAAAAAACGGGATATTGCCCAGCGGGTCCATGATCAGAAACAACATGATCCCCGCCGACAGGGTGGTCATCTCCGTTTCCATAATCAATCAATCCCCCTTGAGGCCATCACAGGATAGCCGTTGCCGCCTCGGTCACGCCGACGGGTATGTCAGTTGGCGCGAAGATCCAGCACTGCGCCGCGCGCCTGCGCGGACTGCTCGCTGAGCAGATAGACGGCGGCGTCGGCCGCCGCATCCGGCAGCGGGCGCTGCATGATGTCCTCGCCGAAATACGCCTGCCGCCGCAGCGCCGTGCGCATCGGCGCCGGCAGCAGCGTGTTGACGCGTAGCGGGCCGGCATCGTTTTCCTGATGCAGAATCGCCGCGAACCGCTCGAGCGCCGCCTTCGACACGCCGTAGGCCCCCCAGTGCGCACGCTGCAGCAGCTCCGGATTGTCGAGTACGAACACCACGGCGCTGTCGGCGGCTTGATTGAGCAGCGGCATGCATGCCTGCGTCAGCGCGAACGGTGCGGAAACATTGACGTGCATGGCGCGCAGCCAGTCGTCCGGCTTGTGCATGGCGATCGGGCTGAGCCCGGCAAAACTTGCCGCGGCGTGCACGATGCCGTCGAGCCGGCCCAAATCGCGCTCCAGCCCTTCGGCCAGATTTTCATAGTCGCGCGGGGTGGCTGTTTCCATATCGAGCGGGTGGATCACCGGCTCGCTCAAACCTTCGGCCAGCATCGCGTCATACAGCTGCTCGAGCTGACGCTTGCGCTTGCCCGTGATGACCACCGTGGCGCCGGCCCTCGCGGCAGCGCGCGAAACAGCCGCGCCCAGGCCACCGTAGCCGCCCGTGACCAGCACCACGCGATCGCGCAAGGTGTCGGCACCCGGCACCCACTGGGCCGGCAATCGGCAAACCGGCAGCGTCATTAATTGGCTATCCCGGCGACGTCGTTGGCCATGCGCGCCAGTTCGCCGGCGTCGTTGAGGTCTTCGACAATATCGCAGCCGCCGATCAGTTCACCCTGGATGAAAAGCTGCGGAAACGTCGGCCAGTTGGCGAAATGCGGCAGGCCCGAGCGCAGCTGTGGGTCGGCCAGAATGTTGACCGCATGAAAATCGGCGCCTGCATCGGTGAGTGCTTTCGCCGCACGGCTGGAGAAGCCGCACATGGGAAACTGCGGCGTGCCTTTCATGAAAAGCACGATGGGATGTTCGGCGAGAATGGCGCGGATTCGCTCGTTGATATCCATAGGTCGACGTTTCATCTTTACAATGCAGACAGATCGGTATTGTATCAGTCACCCGCTGGCCGCCGCCCGCTGCGCCGGCCAAACCTCCCCCAGCCACCGCTAAGGAGCCACAACATGGCGATTGAATTGCCCCCGCTTCCGTATGAAAAGAACGCGCTGGAGCCGAACATCTCGGCCGAAACGCTGGAATATCACTACGGCAAGCATCACCAGGCGTATGTCACCAACCTCAACAAGCTGATCGAAGGCACCGAGTTCGCCGATGCCAAGCTTGAAGACATCATCAAGAAATCCTCCGGCGGCGTGTTCAACAACGCGGCCCAGATCTGGAACCACACGTTCTACTGGCACTCGATGAGCCCCAAGGGCGGCGGCGCGCCGACCGGCAAGCTCGCCGACGCGATCGACAAGGCCTTCGGCTCGTTCGACAAGTTCAAGGAAGAGTTCAGCAAATCGGCCGCCGGCAACTTCGGGTCGGGCTGGACCTGGCTGGTGCAGCGCCCGGATGGTTCGCTCGGTATCGTCAACACCTCGAACGCCGCCACGCCGATCACCGGCAGCGACAAGCCGCTGTTCACCACCGACGTGTGGGAACACGCGTACTACATCGATTACCGCAACGCTCGCCCGAAGTATGTGGAAGCGTTCTGGAATCTGGTGAACTGGGAATTTGCGGCCAGCAACCTGGCCTGATTTCGCAAGTAGCAATTGAGAAAAAACGGAGCCCCTGCGGCTCCGTTTTTTTATGACTTGAACCGTATCAGCGGATTCAGCGCAGCGCGTGCAGCACCGGCGCGGCCT
>CBAAAD010000122.1:0-7683 GCA_964658785.1 uncultured Methylobacterium sp. | reverse complement strand
GCTGCAGGGTGTTTTGCTGGCCGGTAACCACGGCACGCTGGGTAGCGATGCTGTCATTGATGAACTTCGGCACGGTTTTCTGGGTGCGCTCGATTTCCGCCGCGCGGCCGAGCAGATCGGTCAGCGCCTTTTCCTGGGTCTTCAGATTGAGCTGCGTGGTGTGGATCTGCTGATCCAGCGTATCGAGCGCCTGCTGCTGCGAGATCTTGTACATGTTCTCGTCCGGATACGCCTCCAGCATCTGCGCATCGGCGTTGATGCGATCCTGCTCGATACGCTGCTTCTTCGCCTGTTCGGCCGCCAGCTGGTTGGCGGCGGTGCGCTCTTCCGGCGTCAGCTGCCGCGGCACGTGCTGTATCACCAGACCCTGATTGTTCACCGCATCGAAGCCGTATTTCATGGCTTCGGCGGTGAGGCTGTCGCTGAAGTGCACCTTGCCTTCGCCATCGTGCCACTTGTATCGGATACCGCTGCCGGCTGGCGTCTGAGCGATGGCCGCCGCGCTGGCAAACAGCGTGACGGCGATAAAAATCAATGAACGTTTGCGCATGGAATCCCCCTGTGGCGATCAGTATAACCGCCGATACGGCGCAGCCGGGTCCTCCACACCGGCAAATCGCCGGTGCGCAGGGCGCTCAGCGCTGAACGCCGTAACGCTCGCGGTAGGCCAGCAGGCGCTTGTGTTCGTCGGCCAGCTGCGGCCGCTCGCCGGCGTAGGCCAGCACGTCGTCGAGGCTGGTGATGGCGATTACCGGAATGCCGTAATCCGCCGCGACCTCCTGCGCGGCCGAGCGGTCGCCCTGCCCGCGCTCCTGCCGATCCAGCGCAATCAGCACGCCCGCCGCGGTGGCGCCCTGCGCCTCGATCAAGGCCAGCGATTCGCGCACGGCGGTGCCGGCGGTCATCACATCGTCCACGATCAGTACCCGACCTTTCAGCGGCGCGCCAACCAGCGTGCCGCCTTCACCGTGGTCCTTTGCCTCCTTGCGGTTGTAGGCCCAGGGCAGGTCGCGCTGATGCTGGTCGGCCAGCGCGATGGCCGTGGCCGCGGCCAGCGCAATGCCCTTGTAGGCCGGGCCGAACAGCATGTCGACCGCGATGCCGGAATCGACCACCGCGGCAGCGTAGGCGCGACCGAGTTGCGCCAGCGCCGCGCCGGAGTCGATCCGGCCCATATTGAAAAAGTACGGACTCAGACGACCCGATTTCAGGGTGAACTCGCCGAAGCGCAGCACGTCGCGGCTGAGGGTGAGTTCGATGAAGTCGCGCTGGTAATCGTGCACAAGTCGCCTCGTTTGCAAAAATGTTGAGATGGTTCCGATCGTGCCACATCGCTCGGCGTTTGATGGTTTAAAACCGCTGCACAGTGATGGTAGCGCCGCGCGCCGTCCGTGACGCCCGCCGGAGGTTGTTATGATCGCGCATCACCTGTTGGAAGATTTCATGCGCATCATCAGCCTCAATGCCAATGGCATCCGTTCGGCCGCGACCAAGGGCGTATTCGACTGGCTGCGCACCCAGGACGCCGACGTGGTCTGCCTGCAGGAGACCAAGGCGCAGGAGGATCAGCTCGGCGACCCGATGTTCCGTCCCGATGGTCACCACTGCTTTTACCGCGATGCGACCAGCAAAAAGGGCTATAGCGGGGTGGCCATCTATGCCAGGCGCGAGCCCGATCAGGTGCTCACCGAGCTCGGCTGGGACGAGTTCGACAACGAAGGCCGCTACATCGAGGCGCGCTTCGGCAACCTCTCGGTGGTGTCGCTGTATTTTCCGTCGGGCTCGTCCGGCGATGAGCGCCAGCAGTTCAAGTTCAAGGCGATGGAATGGTTTACGCCGATTCTCGATGGCTGGCTGAAAAGCGGCCGCGACTATGTGATCTGCGGCGACTGGAACATTGTCCACACGAAAAACGACATCAAGAACTGGAGCTCGAACCAGAAGAACTCCGGCTGCCTGCCGCAGGAGCGCGCCTGGCTGGATCTGCTCTTCCAGCAGCGCGGCTGGGTCGACAGCTTCCGTGCGATCAAGCCCGATGCGGTCGAGTACACCTGGTGGTCCAATCGCGGTCAGGCGCGCGCCAACAACGTGGGATGGCGCATCGACTATCAGGTGATCACGCCTTCGCTGCGCAATCGGCTGAAGGACTGCTCGATCTACCGCGATCAACGGTTCTCCGATCACGCGCCGTATATCGTCGACTATGCCGACTGAGCCGGCAGGCGAGAACCGGTCGGCTGCAGACGCAGCGCGGTCGAGACCATCGGTCTGGCATTCCTTTGCCCAGCCCGCGGCATGGACCATGCTGCTGTTCGGGTTCTCCTCGGGTCTGCCATTTCTGTTGGTCGCCGGCACGCTGGCTTACTGGCTGAAAGAAAAAGGCATCGTGCTGAAAGACATCACGATGATCGCCAGCGCAGGTATGACTTACGCGCTCAAATTTCTATGGGCCCCGCTGCTAGACCACTGGCGCATCCCGGGCTTTTCACGCCTTGGCCGTCGACGCGGCTGGCTGCTGTTTGCCCAGCTCGGCGTGGTGGTCGGCCTGCTGGCAATGGCCGTTCTCACCCCTGCGCAGTTAATGCCCTTCATCGCCGCAACCTTCACCGTGGCTTTCTTTGGTGCCACGCAGGACATCGCCGTGGATGCCTACCGCATCGAGATCGCGCCGATCGATGCCCAGGGGGCGCTGGTCGCGACGTATTCGCTGGGCTATCGCATTGCGTTGATCCTGGCCGGCGCGCTGGCGCTGATTCTCGCTGATCACATCGCATGGAGTTGGGTGTATTTAGTCATGGCCATCGCCATGGCGGTGCCGATCGCTGCAACGCTCATGGCGCGCGAACCTGCGGTGCATCTGGTAGCTCCGCGCGGATGGCGCGCGGCGATGCACGAGAGCGTCGTCGATCCCTTTGCGGATTTTTTTCGTCGCTACGGCTGGCACATCGCCGGCGTGACGCTGCTGTTTATCCTGCTGTTCAAGATTCCCGAGCAGGCCACGATAGGCGGCGTAATGAGTCCTTTCTATCGCGACATGGGATTTTCCAAAACCGAGATCGGCAGCATCACGAAAATCTACGGCATCTGGATTGGCATCGTTGGCGTCTTTCTTGGTGGCGCCGCGGTAGCGCGCTGGGGCGCATGGCGTTCGCTAGGAGTGACTGTGGTGTTGTGTGGCTGCAGCAATCTGCTTTACCTGGCCCTGATCGCTCACCCGGGGAACCTGCTTGTGCTGACCATGGTGATTTCCGGCGAGAACCTTACGCTGGGCATGCTGGGGCCGCCGACGGTGGCGTTTCTTTCGTCGTTGGTCAATCGCGAGCATACGGCCACTCAGTATGCGTTGCTGAGTTCGATGGTCAATTTGCCGGGTAAGGTGCTGGGCTTCTTTGCCGGGGGCATTGCGACGGCGACAGGCTATGGCGAGTACTTCGTGATCACCGTGCTGTCGATCATTCCAGCCACGCTCTTGTTCTTCTATCTATGGCCGAGGTTTCGTCACGCCGACGTCCCACTGGCCGGCGCCGAATAGATCGCACCGAGCACGCGCGGACCACGCGCACCGGTAACGGCCGGTAGATTGCCTGGCAGGCCCAGCAACCGCTGACGCGCGAGCCACGCAAAGGCGGTGGCCTCGAGAAAATCGGGGTCGATGCCGTGCGTTGCCGTGCTGCTAACGACACGTGGCGCCAACAAGTCGGTCAAACGCTGTATCAGGCGGTGGTTGTGCGTGCCGCCACCGCACACGAGGACGTCTGCCGAGGGCGGTGTTTGCTCCACGATGGCTTCGGAGACGCTGCGTGCGGTCAACTCCAGCAGAGTGGCCTGCACATCGGCAGGGCTGAGGTTGGCGAGATGTGGATGCGCCGCCAACCAACCCAGGTGGAAGTGCTCTCGCCCCGTGCTCTTTGGGGGTGGTAGAGAAAAATAAGGCTCGGACAGCAGCGCATCGAGCAGCGAGTCATCGACGGTGCCGCTGGCAGCAAACGCGCCGTCGCGGTCAAAGGGTTCGCCGCGGTGACGAAGGCACCACGCGTCGAGCAGCCCGTTCGCCGGCCCGGTATCGAAACCGAGGACGTTGCCATCCGCGCCCAACACGGTGATGTTCGCAATCCCGCCAAGATTCAGCACCACGCGGCTGTGACCCTCGCGTGCCAGCAGCATGGCGTGTAGTGCGGGCAACAGTGGCGCGCCCTGGCCGCCGGCGGCGACGTCCGCGCGGCGAAAGTCGGCGACCACATCGATGCCGCAGCGTTCGGCGATGACGCTGGCGTCGCCCAGCTGCAGGGTAAACGGATAGTCGCCGGTCGGCCGATGGCGCACGGTCTGGCCGTGCGAGCCGATGGCGCGTACCGATGTCGTCGCCGTGCCACTGTGTTCAAGCAGCTGCAGGGCGGCGTCGGCGAAGCAGTGGGCGATTTCGACGTCCAGACGTCCAAACGCGTCGAGGTCAAGCGGGGCCTCGTCCTGCATCAAGGCCAGCATTCGCTCTCTCAGCGGTGTGGGCCAGGGGTGCGCGTAGGTCGCCTTAACCTGCGGTGCGCCGCCGGCAAAGCTCACCAGCGCCGCGTCGATGCTGTCCGCGCTGGTGCCGGAAATCAGCCCGACATACAGATCTGAATCGTCAGTCACGCCGCTGCCGCAATCAGTTGTCGTTGTTGGCAGGAGCGTTGACCTTGGCGAGCTTGATGCGCGCGTCGAGCTCGGTCAGTCGTGCCAACTGCGGCTGCACCACCTGCGACTTGAACTTTGCCAACTGCGCAGCCGGCAGCAGCTCCGGTTTCGGCAGCGTCACTGTCTGTGGATTGCGCTGCGTGCCGTTGACGCGGAATTCGTAATGCAGGTGCGGCCCGGTGGCCAGACCGGTCATGCCGACAAAACCGATAACCTGTCCTTGCGTGACGTGTTGACCGAGGCGCTCGCTGCCATAGCGCGACATGTGGCCATAGGCCGTGCTGATGGTGCCGCTGTGCTGGATGATGACGAAGTTGCCGTAGCCATTCATCCAGCCCTTGTACTTGATCACGCCGTCGCCCGCCGCGTGGATCGGCGTGCCGGTCGGCGCCGCATAGTCCACGCCTTTGTGCGCGCGCATAAGGCCAAGCACGGGATGCAGCCGCGCGGCGCTGAACGTAGACGAGATGCGGGTGAAATCCACCGGGATGCGCAGGAACGATTTCTGGATCGGACGGCCGTCTTCGCTGAACCAGCCGTAGTCGCCGCCGGCTTTCTTGAATCGGTACGCGGTATAGCGCTGGCCCTGGTTGATGAACTCCGCCGCCACGATGTTGCCTTCGCCGTAGCGCACGCCATCGCGATAAACGTCATCGTATATCACCGTGAAGCTGTCGCCTTCGCGTAGATCCTGCACGAAATCGACATCGTATTTGAACAGGTCGGCCAGTTTGCCGACCATGGCCGCATCGAGGCCGGCCTGATCGCCCGCGGCGTAAAGGCTGCTGTGAATAACGCCGTGCGCTACCTGTTCGCGCATGTCCATATCACGAGGCTGGATGCTCACGGTCGGCTGGTCGCCGTCAAGACGGATCGTCGCGCGGTTGGCGTCATCCTGATCGAAGCGCAGGCCTTTGAGAACATGATTGCTGCCCAGCAGGAAATCGAATTCCTCGCCCGGGTGTATATGATGCAGCGCGGTCTTGGCGGCGCCGGACGCATCCACAACCTTCTGCAGATCGGTCATGCTCAGGCCGCGGCCGGTAAAGATGTCCGAAAGCGTCTGCCCCGGCTGCACGCGCACCACCTGCCAGTCTTCCACCGCAGGGGCCGGCGCGCTGACCTCCGCCACTTTGGGCAAAGCCAGCTTCAGGACCGTATGCGCTTCGGGCACCACCGACGGTCGCATCGCGCTCGCCCATGCGGGCATGATGAAACCCGACAGGAGCGTAATCAGCAGCGCCATGCCGGCAAGTACCCAGCGCTCGCGATGCCAGTGGATCGGTTCAACGGTATCCGACTGGTGAAACGACCAGTGGGCGAAGCGCTCGTAAAAATGCGAATGCTGCTGCTGCGCTTTGCGACAAATGGCCTGTTTGCGCGCTTTGCGCGCCTGATGCTTCTCTTTCGCCATTTCCACACGTCCCGCAAATGCGTTATCACAAACAGGACGTACCATAGCGGCCGCGTCTAAACAGCGTCAACGTCCTTTTGCATCAAGGGTTTGCGCGATATTTTCGATTAACGCACAATTAACGTTTCGGCGCCGTCAGTTTTCAGCGACCGTTCTTCCTCCACTTCGCGATCCGAGAGACACACTAATGAACGAGCTTGAGCAGGCGTTGGCCACGATCACCCGAGGCGCCGACGAAATCATCAAGCGTGAGGAGCTCATCGAGCGCCTGAAAAGCGGTCGACCGCTGCGCATCAAGGCGGGTTTCGACCCCACCGCGCCTGACCTGCACCTGGGCCACACCGTATTGCTGAACAAGATGCGCCAGTTTCAGGATCTCGGGCATCAGGTCATTTTCCTGATTGGCGATTTCACCGGCATGATCGGTGACCCGACCGGCAAGAACGTGACTCGCAAGCCGCTGACCCGCGAGGATGTGCTTGCCAACGCCGAGACCTACGCCAGCCAGGTTTACAAAGTGCTGGACAAGGAGCGCACCGAGCTGCGCTTCAATTCCGAGTGGTTCGGCCAGATGTCGGCGGCCGATCTGATCAAACTGGCCGCGCAGCACACGGTGGCGCGCATGCTCGAGCGCGACGATTTTGCCAAACGCTATGCGGCGCAGCAGCCGATCGCCATCCACGAGTTCCTTTATCCATTGGTGCAGGGCTACGACTCGGTTGCGTTGAAATGCGACGTCGAGCTCGGCGGCACGGATCAGAAATTCAACCTGCTGATGGGGCGCGCACTGCAGGAGCATCACGGCCAAGCGCCGCAGATCGTGCTGACCATGCCGCTGCTGGAGGGGCTGGACGGCGTCAACAAGATGTCCAAGTCGCTTGGCAATTACATCGGCATCAACGAGCCGGCCATCGATATGGTCACCAAAACCATGAAGATCGGCGATGACCTGATGTGGCGCTGGTTCGAGCTATTGAGCTTTGACGTATCACTGGAGCAACTGGCGCAGATGAAGCGCGAGATAGCGGACGGTTCCCTCAACCCCCGCGATGCCAAGCTGCGCCTGGCGCGGGAACTGGTGACGCGCTTTCACGATGCGGCTGCCGCCGAGCAGGCCATTGCCGGCTGGCATGCCGTGGTGCGCGGTGAAGGGGATACGTCCTTGCTGCCATTGAACGACATCGCCGTTCCTGCCGAAGGCATCCGACTCGCCGCCTTGCTTACGGCGGCAGGCATCACGGCCAGCAATTCGGAGGCAAGCCGCAAGTTGAAGGAGCGCGCGGTGCGCATCGATACGGAAGTGGTCGAGGACGCGCAGCGCGTTTTCAGCGTGGGATTCGAAGGCGTGCTGCAGGTCGGCAAGCGCAACTTCGCGCGCGTGCGGCTCGTCGCCGCCTGAAAATCTGGCGGCGAATGACGGCCGCGCGCCGATGTTCAAATTAATGCTTGTGCTTTTTTCTGTAGCTCGTATTATTCGCGGCCCGGAGTCGTCCACAAAGTTTTGACGGTTCGCAGCATCTTCGAAAAATTGAAATGAAGGTGTTGACGGCCACAAAAAACGATATAGAATGGGCGGCTCACCTAGGACGAAACGT
>CBAAAD010000121.1:0-7694 GCA_964658785.1 uncultured Methylobacterium sp. | reverse complement strand
CCGGGGCCGCTCCGGGTACTTCGGAATTTGCGGGAGCTACCGGTGCTGCCGCTGCCGATGACGACTTCGCCGCGCCTGTAACACCTGACATCACACCCAGATCGGTGGCTGCCGCTCTCGACTGGCCGTTGGCGTGCAGATAGATACCCATGCCAAGGCTCAACAGAAAAAACAGGGTGGCCAGAACGCCGGTGGCGCGCGTAAGAAATGTGGCCGAACCGCGCGCGCCAAACACCGTTGCCGATGCGCCGCTGCCGAAACCCGAACCGGCATCGGCGCCTGCACCGTTCTGCAGCAGGATCAGCACGATCATGGCCGCAGCGATCAGGATGTAAAACACGCTGAAAATAACAAACATGGTTTCTATTGGGCCTGTTGCGCTTGATGCGCCGCGTTGCAGATACCGAGAAAATCAGACGCCGCTAGTGAAGCGCCCCCGATCAACCCGCCGTCCACATCCGCCTGCGCGAATAATTCAGCGGCATTGGCCGCTTTGACACTACCGCCATAAAGCAGTCTTGTTAGCCGCGAAATTATAACATCTTCTTTTTCCAGTTGGCTACGAATGAAGGCGTGCACCTGCTGCGCCAGCTCCGGTAACGCGGTACGACCGGTGCCAATGGCCCACACCGGCTCGTAAGCGATCACGGCGGTATCGAAGGCCGCTATGCCATTGAGCTTGAGCACGGCGTGCAACTGCCGCGCTATCACCGCCTGGGTCTCGCCAGCCTCGTGCTGCTCCAGCGTCTCGCCGACGCAGAGGATCGGCGTCAGGCCGCCGGCGCGGGCAGCGGCAAACTTGCGCGCCACCAGCTCATCGCTCTCGTGGTGGTAGTGGCGCCGCTCGGAATGACCGACCAATACCCACTGCGCACCGATGTCCCTGAGCATCGCGGCGGACACCTCACCGGTGTAGGCGCCCTGCCCTTCGTGCTCGCTCACGTCCTGTGCGCCGACGGCCAGCCCGGCGTCAGCCTGCTGTTCGGCCAGTGCAGCGAGGTACGGAAAGGGCGGAAAAATGGCCACATCGATGGACGTGGGCTTGGCGGCGACAATCTCATCCACCAGGGCAGCCGCCATGGAACGGCTGCCGTGCATCTTCCAGTTTCCGGCGACGAGTCTCGTGCGCATGGTCCGCTTCCGCTTCGATCAAACCGCAAGCTTACCGAGGGGGCGATGCATCAGCAAACCTTACCGTCGGTAGCGCCTGGCAACGCATACGTACAAGAATGGGCCTTGCCCGCAGGAATACCGCATGACTCCGTCCCGTCCACTCAGTCTGATTACCGGAGCCTCTGCCGGCATCGGTGCAGCCTTCGCACGACAGCTCGCCTTGCAAGGGCATGATCTGGTGCTTACCGCGCGACGCGTCGACCGGCTGGAATCGCTGGCCGCCGAACTGCGCGAGAAACATCAGGCTACGGTAACCGTGTTACCCAGCGATCTGGCCCATGTCGACGCGCCAGCGAAGCTTGAGGCCGCGTTGCAAGAACGAGGGTTGCAGGTCGACTGGCTGATCAACAACGCCGGTTACGGCGTGCCAGGCGCGCTGACGGATAGCGCATGGAGCGTGCATGCGGATTCACTGCAGGTGCTGCTTACAGCGCCGACTGAACTGTGCCGGCGACTGCTGCCAGGCATGCAGAAACGGGGCTATGGCCGCATCATCAATGTGGCGTCGCTGGCAGGGTTTCTACCCGGTACTTCAGGGCACACGCTGTATGCGGCAACCAAGTCGTATCTGATCAAATTTTCGCAGTCGCTTGATCTGGAAAACAAGGCCGCCGGGGTCAACGTCTGCGCGCTGTGTCCGGGCTTCACCCTTTCGGAATTCCATGACGTCACCGGCACGCGCGAGAAGATGAACAAGCTGCCCGGTTTCATGTGGCTCAGCGCGGAAGAAGTGGTGCGACAAGGCATCGATGCGGTGGAGCGCGGCGACGCCGTGTACGTGACAGGCAAGCTCAATCGTTTCATCAAGGCCGTGTTCGAACTGGTGCCGGATCGGCTCGCGCTGGCGCTATCGGCCAAGCAATCGAAACGCTACCGCAATGGACATGATTAACCTCAAACCACCAGCGCCTGCCGCCAACGGACGGCTCAGATCAGCTTGATCTCGCGCAGTCGTTGCATCAGATACTCGTGCGATGTGATCGATTCGCTGTACCGGCTGGGGTTGTCCGGCGTCACGCACTCGGGCACCGGATCAAGTACGACGTCCGGATTCGGATGCAGGAAAAACGGCACCGAATAACGCGGCTTGCGCGCGTTGGCGTTCGCCGGATTGACCACGCGATGCGAAGTCGATGGATATACGTGGTTGGTCAGCCGCTGCAGCATGTCGCCGATGTTCACCACGATCGCATCGCCCTCGGTGGTCACCGGCAGCCACTTGCCTTCGCTCAGGACCTCAAGCCCTTCGGCGCTGGCGCCAACCAGCAGCGTGATGAAGTTGATGTCCTCGTGCGCACCGGCGCGCTCGTTAGGAATGTTGTCCTGGGTAATCGGCGGATAATGGATCGGCCGCAGAATCGAATTGCCCTGATCGATCTTGTCGTCGAAGTAGTGCTCCGGCAGCCCGATATGCAACGCCAGCCCCTGCAGCACGCGCGCGCCCAGCTGATCCAGCGCCTGGTAGAGCGCGTAGCCGTACGGCTTGAAATCTGGCACTTCGGCCGGCCAAAGATTGGGCGGCATGACGTCGGCGAATATCGAATCCCGCGCTATCTCGCGGCCGACATGCCAGAACTCTTTCAGGTCGGCGTGCTTGCTGTCCTTCGCGGTTTCTACCTTGTACGGCGTATAGCCACGCGCACCGCCGCTGCCGGGCAGGTGATATTTCATCTTGGTTTCGGCAGGCAGCGCGAAGAAGCGTTTGAACGCGTCGTAGGCGTTGTTGATCAGCTCGGGTTCGATGCCGTGTCCGCTGATGCAGCAAAAGCCAAATTCGCGGTAGGCCGCACCAAGCTCGGCGACGAACGCGTCGCGGTCGCTGTCGTAACGGCGAATATCAAGGGTGGGAACGTGCTTCATCAGGTGTGCGCAACATACGTTTGGGCCGAAGATTTTACGACGTCGGCCAGCTGCTCGGCCAAGGCACGAACTTCTATGGCGTCCTCCGCCTCCACCGTCACGCGCACCAGCGGCTCGGTGCCTGAAGCGCGCAACACCACGCGGCCGCGGCCGTTGAGCGTTTGTTCCACTTCTGCCAGCGCCTGCTGCACCGCCGTTCCCGCCATCGCTTCGCGTGCGCCGAGTGCGCGAACGTTGAGCATGACTTGCGGCAATTTGTGCAGACCCATTCGCGCCTCGACCAGATCCTGGCCGGAGAACGAGAGCGCTTCGAGTACCGCCAGCGCCGCCACGATGCCGTCGCCGGTCGTCGCGCGATCGAGGCAAAGGATGTGGCCCGAGGTTTCGCCACCCAGCATGCCGCCGTGTTCGCGCAGCAGCTGCATCACGTAGCGGTCGCCTACATTGGCGCGGACCAGCGGTACATCGATTTTGGCCAGCGCCTGCTGCAGGCCGAAATTACTCATCAGCGTCCCAACGACCGGACCCTTCAGCAGGCCGCGCGCATGCAGGCTGTGCGCCAGCACGTAAAGAATGTCATCGCCGTCGCCGAGCAAGCCGTTGCGGTCGACCAGCACCAGCCGGTCACCATCACCATCGAACGCCATGCCCATATCGGCAGAGTGCGCCAGCACGGCCTGCTGCACGGCCTGCGGATGGGTAGAGCCGAACTGTTTGTTGATATTGAAGCCGTCGGGCTTGTCACCGATGACGATAACCTCGGCGCCCAGTTCGCTGAAGACTTTCGGCGCCACCTGATACGTCGCGCCGTGCGCGCAGTCGATCACCAGCCGGAAGCCGCGCAGGCTGAAATCCTCCGGCACGGTCGCCTTGCAAAACTCCGCGTAGCGCGCCGCCGCATCGTCGATGCGCCGAGCCTTGCCCAGACGTTCGGAATCGACAGTGACAAAGTCGGCTTCAAGCTCCTGCTCGATCGCCAGCTCGACCGCATCGGACAGTTTTTCGCCATGGGCCGAAAAGAACTTGATGCCGTTGTCGTGATGCGGGTTATGCGACGCGCTGATCACGATGCCGGCGCTGGCGCGCAGCGAGCGGGTGAGAAACGCCACCGCAGGCGTCGGCATCGGTCCGAGCAGGCCAACGTCGGCGCCCGCTGCAACCAGCCCGGCCTCCAGCGCCGATTCAAACATGTAGCCGGACACGCGCGTGTCCTTGCCGATCAGCACCCTGGGCCTGTCCCTGCCCTCGCGCACCAGCACCGCGCCCACGGCGCGACCCAGCCGCAGCATGAAATCCGCGCTGATCGGCCAGTGGCCGACCAGACCTCGGATACCGTCCGTGCCGAAATACTTGCGCTGATTCATCGTGTCGCCCTTTTTAACGGCATTCCAGAACGCGCGAGCATAGCGCCGCGCGGAATTTGCCGCTCAGTCATCGTCCGGCCAGCGCGGCATGGCGGTCTTTTCATGGCGCCTGGGCACCGCGTCGACCGCGTGAACGCCACGCCATACCGCAAGCGCATCGACAGTCGCTGCCACATCATGCACGCGCACCAGGCGCGCGCCGCGCTGGGCGGCGATCAATGCCGCTGCCGCTGACCCCGCCGCGCGCTCGGCTGGCACGGTCTTGCCAGTGAGTGCGCCAATCATGCCCTTGCGCGACAGGCCGACATACACGCCGCTACCCAGATTACTGAAACGTTCGAGCGCGCTGAGCAGGGCCAGGTTATGTTCCAGCGTCTTGCCGAAGCCGAAACCCGGGTCGACCAGGATCTTTTTCTTGTCGATACCCGCCAGCTCGCAGGAAAACAGCTGATCGGTGAGGAAGCGATGCACCTCGGCGACGACGTCGTCGTACCGTGGATCGGCCTGCATGCTGCCGGGCTCGCCCTGCATATGCATCAGGCACACCGGCACGCCCAGCTCGGCGGCGGCGCTGCGCGCACCGTCGCGGCGCAGCGCGTAAACGTCGTTGATCATGCCCGCGCCCGCCGCCACCGCCGCGCGCATCACCTCGGGCTTGGAGGTGTCAATGGCAATCGGTAACGCGGTGCGCGCGATCAGCTGTTCGATCACCGGCAGCACGCGACGCAGCTCTTCCTCGACGGATACCTCGGCGGCGCCAGGCCGGGTGGATTCACCGCCGACATCGAGCATGTCGGCACCGTCGTCCGCCATGCGCAGGCCCTGCGCTACCGCCGCTTCGACCTGATCGAGCAGACCGTCCGCGGAAAACGAATCCGGCGTCACGTTGATGATGCCTACCACGCGCGGACGGTCCAGCCGCAGCGGGCGACCGGCGCAATCGAGCACGGTGGCGAAGGCGTCCAAAGAAAATGGATCACCAGAAAATGCATCAGCCGACATGTTCGCTACCTCGCCTTTCGATGGATGCCAACGCGAGCGTGAATCACGCGGCGGACAGGCCGCCGAGCTCGCCCATGAACTGGCGATAGTGGCGCAGCTCGTCGACCGAATCGCGGATGTCCGACAGCGCGGTGTGCGCCGATTCCTTGCCGAAGCTCTTGGCCACATTCGGCGCCCACCGACGAGCCAGCTCCTTCAGCGTCGACACGTCCAGATTGCGGTAGTGGAAATAGCGCTCCAGCCGCGGCATTTGCCGATGCATGAAGCGGCGATCCTGGCAGATCGAATTGCCGCACATCGGCGACTTGCCCGGCGGCACCCACGCGCGCAGAAACTCCACCGTCGCCTGCTCGGCCATCGCGTGATCGGTTTCGGAATTCAGCACCTGCCGCCACAGGCCGGACTTGTGATGCTGGTTGCTGTTCCAGCTGTCCATCGACTCCAGCCGGTCGATCTCGTGGCGAATGGCAAACACCGGGCCTTCGGCCAGCACGTTGAGATCCTTGTCCGTCACCACCGTGGCAATCTCGAGAATCGAGTCGTTGTCGGTGTCGAGTCCGGTCATTTCCAGATCGATCCAGATCAGGTTTTCTTCGTTCACGACGCTCATGCATGCTCCTTGGGAAAGCCAGTTTATCAGTCTTGCTCGATCTGCCCAGCAAATGCGTGTGCCGACCCGTTTAACCACATACGTACAAACGTGCCGTTGAGCTTCGACCGCTTTGGCGCGTGCGATGATTCACGTCATGCAGACTTTCTTCTGGCACGACTACGAAACCTCCGGCGCCGACGCGCGGCGCGACCGCCCGCTGCAGTTCGCCGGCATCCGCACCACGCTCGAACTGGAGATTATCGGCGAGCCCGTGATGTTTTACGGAAAGCCCTCGCGCGAAATGCCGCCGCATCCGGATGCCTGCATGATTACCGGCATCACGCCGCAGCTGGCCGAACGTGAAGGCCTGCTGGAAAGCGAGTTCGCCGCCCGCGTGCACGAACAGCTGTCGGCCCCGGGCACCTGCGGCGTGGGCTACAACTCGCTGCGCTTCGATGACGAGTTCACCCGGCAAATGCTGTACCGCAATTTCTACGAGCCTTACGGGCGCGAGTGGGAAAACGGCAATTCGCGCTGGGATCTGATCGATCTGGTGCGCATGTGCCAGGCGCTGCGTCCGGAAGGCATCGTGTGGCCCACGCGAGACGACGGCTCGCCCAGTTTCAAGCTGGAGCACCTGGCTACCGCCAACCAGCTGACGCAGGAGCGCGCGCACGACGCGCTGTCCGACGTCTACGCGCTGATCGACCTGGCCCGGCTGATCCGCGTGCGCCAGCCGCGGCTGTGGGACTGGTACTACGGCCTGCGGCGCAAGCAGAAAGTGTTCGAGATGCTCGACGTGATCGGCATGACGCCGGTGGTCCACGTGTCGTCACGCTATCCGGCCAGTCGCCATTGTCTCACCGTGATCGCGCCGCTGGCGCCGCATCCCAGCCGCGCGGGCGAAGTCATCGTCTACGACCTGGCCGCCGACCCGGCGACGTGGCTGGCGCTGGATGAAGAAGAGATCGCCGATCGCATTTTCACCGCACGCGCCGACTTGCCGGAAGGCATCGAGCGCATTCCGCTGCGCACCGTGCGCGCCAATCACGCGCCCGCGCTGGCGCCGCTGTCGGTACTGCAGGGCATCGATACCGATCGCCTGCAGCTGAATATGGAAGCCTGCCTTGCCCACCGCGACGTGCTGCATGCCGCCGAGGGGCTGACCGAAAAGCTGCGCCGCGTGTTCCAGCGCGCGGCCGAGCTGCCGCCGCCGGATGACCCCGAGCTGGCGCTCTACGGCGGCGGCTTTCTGCCCGACGCCGACAAGAAGCTGCTGGCCCAGGTACGCGCCACGCCGCCGGAACAACTGGGCGAACGCCACTTTCCCTTTCGCGACGCGCGCTATCCCGAACTGCTGTTCCGCTATCGCGCGCGCAACTGGCCGCAGACGCTGAACGACGAGGAGCGAGAGCGCTGGGACGCTTTCCGCACATCGCGTCTGACACGGCATACCTCGCTGACCGGCCTGACGCTGGACGAGTACTTTGCCCGCATTGCCGAGCTTCGTGCCGAACCGCAGGCGCAGGGCAAACTCGGCCTGCTCGATCAGCTGCAGGCGTGGGGCGAAGAACTTGCTGCAAGCCTCTAAGGCGCCGCTCGCGCCATAAGCACGACGCATACGGCAAACTTTGTATTCCCTCCATCTCACTACTTCACTACGGTCCGACGATCGCGCATGCCCAGAGCCTACTTCACGCCCG
>CBAAAD010000120.1:0-7705 GCA_964658785.1 uncultured Methylobacterium sp. | reverse complement strand
CATGGTGTCGCTCTGGTGAACCACGCCTGCGGCGTCGACTTGCGGCCGGCGGGGAATGAATGCATCGGGGTAGACGATGATGCTGCCCCAGCCGTCGTACCAGTCCATGCCGAGTTTCAAAATGGGTACACAGGCATTCGCCGCAAGCAGGACCAGGTCGGCGTCATCCAGCGGCAGATCCTTTACCGGCTCCACCGACTTGCGCTCCAGGAACAGCGTGGCCAGCACGCGCAGCGCCGCTTGATCCGAAGCGCCCAGCCGACGCGCTGGCGCGCAGCGCTGCAGCGCCTGCTGCCACAGCGGCTCGGCGATCGGGTGCCTGGCGACGATGCGTCGGATGCGCCACTTTCTGAGTTTGTCGAACATGGGCGCATGCGGGAGGAAGTCCTGGAGCCCAAAGGATTAGGGCCGGAGTGTGCTTTCTCAAGCAGGAACGCGCGATCCATTCGGTCGTGGCCGCCTGGGTGTGCGGCGCGCTCGCCGACTCTGCCCGCATCCGCCGTTATGCAGGTTCCTACAGATTGGCACCGCTCGTGCATTGTTGAACCTGTAAACAGCCTTCTCGCCTCTCATGGTGCCTGCGGCGACGTGCGCTTGTCGGCAGCCGATACTGCAGAAGTGATGTTGGATAGCTCACCGGCAGTCGTCGCCATAGGCTCTCTTCGCTCCGGCATACAGCGATGAAATCGCCGTGACGACGCGCAGCGGCAGTGACTGACGCGGATGGGGCAGGTTGTATGTGAAGGCCGCGGTTCCGGGTAACGGCTAGAAGGGGCAGCGCGTGATGTGAAACCGAAGGGCAGGAGCTGGCAAAAGCTTTTGATGCGATCGCACGTTGAAGCAGTTTAGGCGTCGTCCATCGACGCGACGGACCACTGGCCATGGTGGCTGGACCCAAAGGGAGAATTCAATGAAACGCTATTTGTGCCTGCTCGGCGTTGCCTGGCTCGCGTGCCTGGCAATACCCGCTCACGCTGCCGGTCATGTCAAAAGGAAGGCAGCCACCGCGCCCGTCGCCACCGATCCGGTAATCGAAGACGAGCTCGCGGATCATGCCGCCCTGGTGAAAAGCGTGACCGGCGTGGTCAAGGTGACACGCGGGCAACAGACCTTTGACGCGATGAGCGGCAGTACCCTGCAGGTTTCCGACCGCCTCGTTTCGGCGCCCGGCGCCTCCGCCGCCATCGTGTTCCGCGACGGTACGCTGCTGACCCTGGGCTCGGGGGCCGACATTCTGGTGCGCAACTACGTGTTTGCGCCGAAGGACGATAAGTTCGCTTTTTCGCTGTACCTGAGCAAGGGCTCGGCGATCTACGAGTCCGGCAAGATCGGCAAGTTGTCGCCGCAGTCGGTATCGGTCGAGACGCCCAAGGCGACCGTCGGCGTGCGTGGCACGCGTTTTCTGATCGAAGTGAACTGAGCCGGCCATGGGGATTCAACGCACGAGTGTTCGACTCTTCACGCTGGGCCTGCTGGCTGTGGCCGGCGTGTTGTCCGGCTGCGCATCGAGCGCAACCAGGGTCACCCTGCTGCCGGATCAGAGCGGCCACGTTGGCGCCGTCACGGTGTCCGATGCGCAGGGGCAGCAGCGCATCGATCAGGCCTTCAGCACGGTGGCGGTGGAGCAGTCGACGGCGCCCGGCGCGCCGCGGGCAAACGATCGCCAGACTTTTGAAAGGGACCATCGTGCGTTGCTCGATGCGCAGCCGACCCCGCCGCGGAGTTTCACGCTGAACTTTCTGTTCGACAGCATGGAGCTGACGCAGGAATCCAAGCAACAGCTGCCAGAGGTGTTGCAGTCGGTGCGCGATCGCAGCCCGACCGAGGTCACTGTCTACGGCTACGCGGATTCGTCAGGCACTGCGGCGTACAACATGGCGCTATCGGCGCAGCGTGCGCAGGCTGTGGCACGGCTGTTGAAGCAGATCGACCCTGAACTACCGATGGACGTGCGCTACTTCGGCGACAAGGCGCCGCTGGTGCCGACCGGCCCAGGCGTTCGGGAACCGCGAAACCGGCGCGCCGAAATCGTCGTGCTTTGACGTGGATTGGTGATGAAGCCCGTGACTTCAGACATCCGGATGTCCCGTCGTTCGGCCATTTTCGTGCTGCTGGGAGCACTGTCAATTGCGCTGGCTATCGGAGTCGGCGGGATGTTCAACGCGCCGCCTGCCGCCGGCCTGGATCGGTTTGTGCTGGACGGCTTGCTGGTGCATACCGCCTCCGACGCTCCCGCATCCGACACGGTGGTGGTCGATATCGACGACGTCAGCCTGTCCGCCCTGGGGCAGTGGCCGTGGCCGCGCTATCGCGTGGCGCAGCTGATCGAGCGCGTGGCCGCCGAGCATCCGTCGGCCATTGCGATGGACATCGTCTTTTCCGAGGCCGATCGCACCTCGCTGGGCGACATCCGGCAAACCTTCAAGCGTGACTTCGGCATCGATGTCACGTTCAACGGTGTGCCTGCCGGCCTGCTCGACAACGACGGCTATCTCGGTCAGGTGATGGCAAGTGACGACGTGGTCGGCGCGCGCTATTTCTATTTCGACCACGCGAGCCGCTCCGATGGCTCGCTACGCCCGGGTGTTGGTTTCGTCGGCCAGCTCGATCGGCTCTCGCTCGATCGGGCGGAAGGGGTATTGAGGAGCATCGATGCAATCGCCGCGCAAACGCGCACCAGCGGCTTCGTCAACAGTCGCCCCGACGACGACGGCGTGTTGCGACGGCTGCCCATGTTGATCGAATACAACGGCGTCGTTCAACCCAGCCTCGCGCTGGCCGCTACCATGCGTTCGCTCGGCTTGACATCGGGACGCGTGGAATCGGGTGTCGACGGGTTGTCGATCCGGATTGGCTCTCACCAGATTCCCGTGGACCAGCGTGGCAACGCGCTGTTGCGTTTCAACGGTCCGCCGCATCGCTATGCCAGCCTGTCGGCAGTGGACGTGCTGGGCGGTCGCGTTGCGCCCGCGGATCTGCGCGGCAAGATCGTTTTCGTCGGATCGTCGGCGGTCGGTCTGCACGACGTGCATCCCACGGCGGTGGACCGGGATTTTTCCGGATTGAAAATCCAGTCGGTGATGGCGCAAAGCATTCTGGACGATCAGTCGGTGCGTATCCCGGTATGGGGCGGCAAGGCTGCCTTGCTTCTCGGCCTGCTGCTGGCCCTGGTCGTTACGGCGCTGTTCGTGGCTGGCCGGAGTCTGGCGATGCTGACCTTGCTCGTCGTATTGTGCGTGGCCGCGCTGCTTGCGATGGTTGGCGTGGTCTTTGTACGCACCGGCCTTTTCCTTCCGACCGGTGCACCCTTGCTGGTCCTCGGTGCGCTACTGGTGCTGTCCTTCGTGGTTCGTTTCGCCGTCAACCAGAGCCACGCCAAACGCTGGCGGCGACAGCTGGACAACGCCCGCCAGGTTGCCATCGAGTCGATGGCTGCGGTGGCGGAAACGCGCGATCCGGAGACCGGTGCACATATCAAGCGCACGCAACATTACGTGCGCGCAATTGCCGAGCGATTGCAGCGTAACGGCCAGTACCCGCAGACATTGAACAAGGAATACATCGACCTGCTGTTTCTCTCGGCGCCGCTGCATGACATCGGCAAGGTCGGCGTGCCGGATCACATCCTGCTCAAGCCCGGTTCGCTGACCCCGGACGAGCTGAAGATCATGCGCCAGCACGCGGAGTTCGGCCGCAAGATCATCTACAGCATGGCGGAACATATCGAAGGCGATAATTTTCTTCTGATCGCCGGTGAAATCGCCGCCACGCATCACGAGAAATGGGATGGCACCGGCTATCCGGACGGTTTGCGCGGCCAGGATATTCCGCTGTCCGGGCGCATCATGGCCGTTGCCGATATTTACGACGCCTTGATCAGCCGACGCTGCTACAAGGACCCATTCCCGCACGAGCGTGCGAAGTCGATGATGCGCGAGCTGGACGAGACGACTTTCGATCCGGCTGTACTCGACGCCTTTTTCGCCATTGAAGCGGAAATTCTGCAGATCGCCGCCCGCTTCCGCGACGAGGAAGAAACCCCTTTGGGCCAGGAACCCGTAGAAGACGCCATGGCTGGCGAGCTCGCGTTTACCGAAAAGCTTGACGCATCGGTTATTCCGCTGGTTCAAACGACCTGAAATTGCGGTACTTGAAAGCACCGAGCACCATGCCGACCAGCAGCCAGGCGCCGCCAAACAGGAACGTCGTGCGATCGAACCCCGACCAGACGAAGCCGACGATGAGCAGGCCGAGCGCGGGAAAAACGAGATAGTTGAAAATGGACCGATATTTCTTCTGCTTGATATAGAAGTAGACGAACACCGTGAGGTTGAGCAGCAGAAAGGCGGTCAACGCACCGAAATTGACCAGCTTGAGAATGACTTCCTCGGGTATCACCAGGGCCAGCACGATCGACAGCACGGCGACCAGCAGCGTGGCGTTCACCGGCGTTTTCAGCCGTGGGTGGATGTGCGCCAGAAAGGTCGACCCGGGCAGTGCGCGGTCGCGGCCCATCGAATAAAGAATGCGCGAAATCGCCAGCTGTGCTGACAGCGCGTTGGCAATGCCCGTGGCAATGACGTTGATGATGATCAGCAGCAGATACAGCCAGCGTCCACCCACTTCGCGCCCTATTTCAAAAAACCCGAGATCGGTGCTCAGCGTTTTGTAATCGGGGTGCGCCAGTGCGGCGATGTAAGTCTGCGCGATAAAGATTACGCCAAGCACGAGCAGCGCCAGCAGCGTGGCATTGCCGACGGTCTTGCGCGGATTTTTGGTTTCTTCAGCCAGCGTGCTGATCGCGTCAAAGCCGAGAAAGCTCAGCACCGCGATCGAGGTGGCGGTGGCAATGAAACGGCCGTCCAGATGCTGCGGCTGAAAGAACGGTGCGATGGACCACCCGCCGGTACCGTGCCCGGCGAAGAATACGAAGTGGATGGCGTAGGCCAGAAAGATCGCCAGCGCGATCAGCTCGAGCGCCAGCAGCACAAAATGCGCCTGCGCCTGAAGCTTGATGCCCAGCACGTTGACGCCGGTGTTGAACCCGACAAAGGCCAGCACCCAGACCCAGGTGGGTACGCCGGGCAGCAGGCCGCTCAGCCAGGTGGCACTGAACGCGTAAAGCAACGCGGGAACCATCAGATAGTCCGCCAGGATCATCCAGCCGGCGAGAAAACCAAGATAAGGGTGCCAACCCTGCTGCACATACGAATACGCCGAGCCAGCCACCGGAAACACCTGGCTCAGCTGCCGGTAACTGAGCGCGGTGAACAGCATGGCGACGATGCCGACCAGATACACCAGCGGCACCATGCCGTAGCTCTCCCTCGCCACGAAGCCGTACACCGCCATGGGCGCGATGGGCACCATGAAGATCATGCCGTAGACCAGCAGCTGGCGCATGCCCAGCGTGCGGTTGAGTTCCTGCCGATAGCCGGTGTCCGTCGGAGCGCTTGAAACATCGTGCTGAGAAGCCATCGCGTCACTCGCTGAAGGGGCAGGATTGTGGCGAAAAACGGGTGTGGATGAAGTGCCGATCAGTCCGTCGTCGCGCCATCCACTCCATGCAGAAACGCGATCAGGCCAGCGACATAAGTGGCCTGATCGTCGTACATCGCCATGTGGCTGCCGTGAGGGCAGTGCAGGTATTGCCCCTGTGGCAACGCGCGCGCCATCGCTTCCATGAAGGCAGGTTCCATGGTGTCGTGCGCGGCGCCGATGGTCAGCGCGGGTACGCGGATGTTCGGCAGATCGGCCGTGCGGTCCCACTGCACCAGCTTTCCACTGGCGCCCAGTTCGCTCGGCCCCTGCATCGGAATGTAGACCTTCGGGTTGATATGGCCGAAGGCGCGCAGCACCGGGTCGGGCCATTGCGCATAGGGCAGGCGCAGCACGTGGTGCTCGTAGTGATAGGGAATCAGCAGCTCCATGTAGCGGGGATTTTCATAGTCCTTGGCCGCTTCGATGGCCTTGATCTCGGCCAGCACCTCGGTCGGAATTTCCGGCATCAGCACGTCTTCGGCGTAACGGTTGTAGGCCGGAATGCTGCTGACCATGTTGGAGATGATCAAACCTTTCAGATGCTGCTGATGCTTCAGCGCGTACTCGGTTGCCAGAATGCCGCCCCATGAATGGCCCAGCAGAAAAAAGTTGCCGGCATCCAGCCCCAGCGCCTGGCGCACCTGCTCGACCTCGTCGACAAAACGGTCGAGCTCCCACAGGTCAGGCTCATCGGGCTGGCTGCTGCGGTGCGAACCGAGCTGGTCGTAGTAGTAGTACTCGACGCCGGCCTGCGGAAGGTAGCTGTCGAAGGCCTCGAAATATTCGTGCGTGGCGCCTGGCCCGCCGTGCAGCAACAGCAGCTTGATGCGCGGATTGTCGCCACAGCGTTTGGTCCAGACGTTGAACGTGCCGTAGGCCGTTTGCACGGGAATCAGGCGTGCGCCGCCGGCGAGGGCATCGGGGCGGCGGAGCAGGGTGTCGGCAACGTCAAAGGCTTCAGGCGCGGGCATGCGTGGTCCTTGGCTGGTTCTAGGAGTGTGTGGTTGTCCCGCTTTCGATTCTCGCTGAAAAGACAGTCAAAAGGGGTGGGCGCAGAGCTGCCGATCATTCAGCGGCTTCGTTCAACTGACCAACAGGGGGCGCTATTTCGTCGCACCCGCTAGCGATGAACGCCTAAAAGCCGCCGTAGACCTGCACTCAACGAGAGGATGGCCGTCGTTGACGGTTGAGCTGTTGCCGTCGCCTTTCCAGTGATCACGGGATGCGGCCAGCTTCGGTAAATTTCGGGAAAATGATGGGCAAAACAGCGATTTTCGCCACAGAATCTGGCAGGTGCGCGCTGAGCTTTTTGGGTTGGATTTTCGGCGTCCACGATGAGTACAGCGCGGCCACTTTGTCGTATTGCACCGCTTGATGCCGCCCCTTTTTCTGCTGGCGAAGGGCCGATGCTCGGCCGCATGCACGGTGGCACAATTCGAAAACTTCTTCTCCGAGTTGGCACGCATGTCCGAACTGCAACGCCTGGTCTACGTCAGTCGCGCCACGTTTGCGCCCAGCCGCCAGGGCAGCGGCATCGACCTGGAGGTGGCGCGCATCCTGATGCAGTCGCGACGCAACAACCCGCGCAGGGGCCTCGTGGGCGCGCTGTATTACGGCGACGGCTGTTTCTTCCAATGTCTGGAGGGCGAGCCTGTGGCGATCGATGAACTGTGCGCCCGTATTGCCCGGGATCCCCGTCATAAGGACATGCAAGTGCTCGGACGCGAATCGATCCAGGCGCGCTCGTTCTCGGTATGGGCGATGAAATACGTGCCGAACGCGTCCGCAGTGCAGGCCCTGATGGCGCGCCACGGCCGCAAGCAGTTTGATCCCTACACCTTTGATACGGCGCTCGCCGGGGCCATGGTCGAACTGCTGCGCCAGGACGCCGATGCCGACCTGTCGCCACCCCACGGCAGCGACCACCGAGTTGGTGGTGAGCCTGCGGCGCAGGTACCGGCACCGTCGATCGGTCGCATGAGCCGCACTCCGCTGCTGCTCGGTGTCGTCGTGACACTGGCCTTGGTGATCGTGGCGCTGCTGCTGTATCGCTAGGTGCGCGAAGTCATCGGGCTCGCGCGAGAGAAACGGTAAGCGGCGGCTGCCGTCAGATGCCGATGCTGGCGAGAAAGGTTTTACCCACCGCTGCCGGACCACCGCCGCT
>CBAAAD010000119.1:0-7758 GCA_964658785.1 uncultured Methylobacterium sp. | reverse complement strand
CGCCGGTTGATGCAGTAGGCGCAATCGTAGACGCAGAAGTTGGTCAGCAGAATCTTCAGCAGCGAAATGCAGCGACCGTCCGGCGCATACGCGTGGCAAATGCCCATGCCCTCGTTCGAACCGATGCCCCCGGTTTTCAGCGAGTCGCGCTTCTGCCCGCCGCTGGACGAGCACGAGGCGTCGTACTTGGCGGCGTCCGCGAGAATGGCGAGCTTTTCGGAGAGTTTCATCAGGCCACCATGATGGCGCAGCCGATGCGGCACGATGTGTAGAAGCCGTAGTGTCGCGACCATCTGTCGCAAGCGCTGCGACGCGCGTGGATTTTAATGGCGAAAGAACAGATAGATGGCGCTGTAGGGCACGCGGACATTGGTACCGGCATGGCCAGCATCACAGCCGCCGGCCGGCGCCACGCCGCCTTCGGTGCGTGTGCGCACGACGTAGTCGACGCTGGCCATCAGGCCGTCGCCGGCGTGCGATTTTGCATGCAGCACAATCCAGGGAATCGCGCCGGCGTTGGGTGACGGCGAAACATTCAACGGCTCGCCCACCACCGTACTGCCATCGCTGGCCTGCCAGCTGGGACCCGCAAAGTGCTTGCCGATAAGCCGGCCCTTGGCATCACTCAAGGTGGCTTCCGGCGCCTTCAACGTCCACGCATATCCTTCGCTGGCTGCCGTGCAGGTGTAGATCTGCACGCCCTTGCCAAACGCCTCGATGGCCGGTGGTTTCGCGGCTGCGGCGCCCGCCTGGACGACACCCGCCGTGCTCGCCATCAAAACGATGGCAACGGTGAAGATATGGCGCATGGCATGTCTCCGGCAAAGATGGTCAGAGTACATCGCTTGTAGTAACCAGCGGATGGCGGCGCTTCTCGCCCTCTTGTATTGACACGAGACAGCGCGGCTGTTCATCGCTGAAGGCAGGCGCCTCAGGGACATATCGCACCTTGCGTCCGACCTGATCTTCCGTGGCGCGCTGAAGTTCATTGAAAAGACATGCCAGGGATACTGGGTGCAGCAGCTGAACTTCACCCAGTATCCCTGCCTGAGCCGCTACCGTCAGCGTGCGTCGGACAACAAAATAAAACCGCGATCAACGTAGAGAGGGCCGCACGTGGCGGCCCTCTCTGTTTCAGCTGCAATGGCACATGCGGTCAAGGAGGCTTCGATCGCCGCCGTGCATCACCTCACTGCGTCAGCGCGTTGATCAACGCCGCGCCCTGCGGGCTGCCCCAGCCGGTGACCAGGTCGAAACCGGCTACCGCATTGAAGCCGGCACCGCTACCGGCCGACGGCTTGTTGTTGCCGCTGGTGATGTCGTGATACAGGCTCTTGGAACTGGCGCTCACGCCGATCGTATAGATCTTGGTATTGATGAAGCCGAGCGTGCCCTTGCCCGCCGCCACCGACTGCTGATTGGCCAGCGCGAGGAAACCCGCCCAGCGCGGCGCCGCAAAGCTGGTGCCGCCGTAGCCGGTTTCGAACGTGCCATTGCTGACCGTCGGGTTGTCGAAGTTCGCTTCCGCGGCCAGATCCGGATCGTTGCGGTACGTGGTCGAACCCTTGTTGGTGGTAGTGATCACGCCACTCAGCTTCTGATAAGACGGCGTCGCGTAACCCGCCTTTTTGTAGTACCCGCCGCTGCTGTCGAGCCAGCCCGTTTCCGAGGTCCAGGAGCCGCCGGGGCCGGACGTAACCAGGTCGGTACCGCCGACATCGAGAATGTTCGGATCCAGCGAGGGCGGCAGCCATGTGCTTGCGTTATAGGCACCCTCGTCGCCGCTGGCGTTCAGGAAGGTCTGACCCTGCGCGGCGAACTGCTTGTAGATGGTGTCGTCGGCGCTGCCGAAGTCACCGCCGCCCCACGAACAGGTAATTACCTTCGCCGTGTTGTCGGTCGCCATCTTGTTGAGAATATCGGTGGCGCTGGAGCCCTCGTAGAAAATCACCTGGGTCAGGCCGGGCGCCATGCCGATCACATTCACGATATCGAGCACCTGCTCGCCGTCGTCGCAGGTGGACGTGCCGCTGCCGTCGCCGGCATCGCAGACGCCGCTATAGCCGTTGACCAGCACGTTCTTGATCGGCACCGACGACTTCATGCCGGTCTTGGAGTAATAAAGCGTGACGTCGGCGGACTTGTAACCGTCGTACGAAAAGATGCCAACCGTCTGGCCGGCGCCCGTGAGCGAGCCCGAGCCGTAGTACGCCGCTCGCATGTCGCTGGGCAGATACTCGCCCGACGGGCCGGAACCATGCGTGGCCTTGATCGCATCCATATGCTGCACGCTGTTTCCATGCACCAGATGGTTCTTCGGCAGATTGACGTTGGTCAGGCCGGTGATGTCCAGCAGCGGCACCGACAGGTTCATCGTGGGCTCGCGATCCGGCGCAAAGAAGGTGCGATTGTCGGTGGGATGCTGATAATTGCCCAACTGCACGTGCAGCGCGCGATTGATCGTGGCGACCGATCCCTGCACGTCAACCACGCGACGGTTCGGCGTGGTCTGCGTGACCGTGAAGCCGTTTGATTTGGCCCACGCCACGACGGCGTCGTAGTCTTTCTGGGTGGCACCAAAACGCTCGGTGAATTCGGCGGACGAAAGGTAGTGGTGATAGTTAGGGCTTTGCGGATCGCGCAGCTGCAGCAGCAGGCTGTCGAGTTCGGCCTCGTTGCGCAGCGGCAGAATCAGGCCGAGCTTCATGCTCTGCGTCTGGGCCATGCTGCCCAGATGAGCTGCCTGTCCGGAGGACACCGCGGTGGGCAGATTGGCGCTCAGCAGATGAATGCCTCCAACGACTGTCTCGGCGGCCTGTGTGGCGAAACAGCAGCTCAGCGCGCTGGCAAAAAGCAGCGCCGAGACCGATTTCCTGAGCACGATTTTACGGCGACCCGCCGAACTGCCTGTGAGTAATTTCACTATCCATATCTCCCGTTTGAGTGTTGAAAGCGATGCCAGAAGGCATCCACCGATCTTTACACTGCGTCCTCTGATTCGCGTTGCAGCCGTCCGAATCTAGATAGCACCGAGCGCATCCGCAATAGGACTTTTAGAAGGTCTGGAAAGCGCAGTTTCTTGCGTCACCGTGGGCAATCAGAGGTGACACGTTCCCACGCTCCCTTCCGGAGGAGCGTAGGGAGAGGCGGCCAGAGCTTCATGGCTCCAGCGTGATACCGGCATCCAACAATAGCTGCTGTAAGTCAGTCGTCTGGGCCGCGTATTTTTTCCAGCGTTTGAGGGAGCTGCGATACATCGGCTGGCGCACCTGTACGGCGCTGGCGGTGGCCGTGGGCGACGGGTTGTTTTCGAATTGCAGGCAGGCGTCGTTCCAGGGCAAGCCGCAGAATGTCAGCAGCTCGCGCGTGCTGGACTCCTGCGATTGCACCAGCGTTTCGTAATCCACTTCAAGAATGCGTCCGGGAAACAGGCGCTGCCAGTGCGCCATCAGGCGATCAAACAAGACGTAGTAGCGACCGGTGTCGAGCAGATCAAACGAGTAATCGCAGTTGTTCGAGCCCGGCATGAATAGCTGACGAAAATTGCTGAGGCACGTATCCATCGGATCACGCCGCAGACAGATGATGGTGGCGCCGGGCAACGCCTTGGCGATAAAGCCCGCATAGAGAAAATTGTGCGGCAGCTTGTCGATGAAGCGCGGCTTGAGACCGGTGGTCGGACGCGTGCTCGCAAGATAGTCTTCGCCGAGCTGTTGCCAGTCGATGCCAACAGCCTTTTCGACGGTATCCAGATCGAGCAGACGCGGCGTGCGGCTACCGGAGGCGCGCTTGAATGCGGAGGGGAAGTTCTGCAGCTCGCCGGCGGAATGGACGTCTGGATGGCTGGAAATAATGCGTTCAACCAGCGTGGTTCCTGTGCGCGGCATGCCGAGAATGAAAATCGGTTCATCGGTCGCAAAGCCCGTCGTATCCACCGGCAGTGCATTGGAGATTCGGGTCAACGCCGCAAAAAGGGCTTCGTCCTGCGCTCCGGTGTAGTCAAGCAACTGACGACCCGCTGCCTTGCCTGCCTTCAGATGCTCGAACGCCCTGGGGTAATCCTCAAGGTCTTCGTATTCTTTCGACAGCGACAGATGCAGGTTCATCTGCCCCACAGGGCTGTCGCCGCTTTCCGGCAGCAGCGCGTGCAGGCGCTCAAGATGATTGTTTTCAGGCGTCTGCTTGCGCAGCTGCGACAGCGTCAGGTGCACATACCAGGAGTGCGGCGCGAGATCGATGCAGATATTGAGTTCGCGCTCGGCTTCGTCCAGGTCGCCCAGAAACGTCCGTGCCTTGGCCAGGTTGTAGCGAAAATCGGCATGCGCCGGCGCCAGCGCGACGGCGCGCCGATAAAGCACACTCGCCTTTTCGTGCGCGTTGGCGCGCGACAACACCACGCCGAGCGTATCCAGCGTTGGCGCATCCAGCGGTGCCAGCGTCAGGGCGCGATCGACGATAGCCAGCGCATCCGCCGAGCGATGGACCATCGACAGCACCCTGGCCAGCTGCGCCAGATACTCCGCGCGTGTCGGCTCCAGCGCTATGGCCCGCTGCAGGCTCTCCAGCGCCTGCGGAACTCGCTTGAGTCCGAGGGCGGCCAGCCCGATCAGATAATGCAAACCGGCATGCGCCGGTGCCACCGGCAGCAGCGAAACGGCCAGATCAAACGCCTTCTGCCAATCTCCCTGGTTGTACGCCGCGGTGGCTTGCGCAAAAAGCGTGTTGGGGTCGGACATGTGATGCTGGATCCTGCCGATCGAACTGGCCACTGAGTATGCCTGATCCCGACCCTGCGGCTGGAAGCGCCAAACAGACGGCAAAGCCGTCCGGCCGCATCGGGTGATTGTCGATCGGCTCGGGCGAGTCGCCCTGGATCAGGCAGATTCGACATACCGTCTGTGCGATCTTTTTATTCGGATAAATCCGACTGATCGAGCGGCCAGCGCCCCATCACTTCATGTCTGGACTGGCCGAAAAAACGGCGGATCAGCACAAACTCGCGGGCAAGCCAGCTGAGTGGCGGAATGGGCTGCTCAACCACCTCCAGGCCCTGTCCATAAAGCAGCGTGACGTGCGGCAGGTAGCTCGATACGCCCGGGACAAGCAGGCCCTGCCCGTACTGCGCATCGGCCAGCGCCCTGCGCAGATTGAACGCCGTGTCGGTGGTGGGCTTGTCGCTGCATAGTACGAACGGAAAACGGCCGTCCCTGCGAGGCGTGCTGAAGCGCATCGCGCAGTCCAGCGTGATTCTGAATGCGCGCGCCCGCACGGCCTCTGCCGCGGCGAGCAGGGCGCCTTCCGGCGGTTCACGCAAACGATCCGGCCTGCCGATAGGCGCCAGCTTCAGATGCAAACGCTCGATGTCGACCAACGAACCGCTGAGCCGATGCGACCTCACGAAGCGCTCGCCGGTACGGATCATTTCGGCCCTGGCGTCTTCGTCCGGCAGCACGGCGAAAAACATGTCCACGCCATCCAGCAGCAGGCGATTGGGAGAGAGTTTGACCTCGGCTTGCAATGCCATTGGCTCGCCACCTGGAATCATGCGATGCGTGCTGTTGCTGACTGACTTGGCCAACGCAGATGGCCAGCGTCATCAGGGGGAAACTCGGGCTCTCTCAGAGTCAGCTCCATGCCATACGCAATGCACAATTGCCGCATGACCCATCAATGGATCAAGACTATCGAATTGATCAAGACTATCGCAAATGCATGGATTTGGCTCCTGAGTTTCCGCCATGAAACGCGGCAGCTGGCGCATTCGCCGCGGGAGCGGAACTCGCCCAGCACGGGCACGCACGGTTTCTTCCCGCGGAGCTTTGGCGATGCGCCGTTCAATCCAGCGGGGCTCGTGAACAGAAGCGATCTGAGCGCGGTCGACGCGCCATTGCGCTTACTGCCTGCCCTCTGATGCTGCCGTCCTGTCCCCGGTGGCGGTGAGTTCCGACGCGAACGGCCTTTGCGCTTACGATAGAAGCCACCATCGCCTCCGGCCGCACTGTCCATGACCGCATCCATCCCATCGCCGCTGACGTTGCCCAACGGCAGCGTGCTGAAAAACCGCCTGGCCAAGGCCGCCATGGAAGAGAACATGGCCGATGCGGGACAGTTGCCGGGTGCATCGATATTCCAGCTGTATCGCGCGTGGAGCGAGGGCGGCGCAGGTCTGGTCATTACCGGCAATGTGATGGTCGATGCCCGTGCGCTCACCGGCCCCGGCGGCATCGTGCTGGAAGCGGACACGCCGCTGGCGCCGTTCATCGAATGGGCCACAATCATGCGCTCGCATGGCGCGCAGGCGTGGGTGCAGATCAGTCACCCCGGCCGTCAGGTTCGCGCCGAAATGGGCGGTGCCGTCTGGGCGCCTTCCGCCGTGCCGCTTGATCTGGGCAAGCACAGCAAGCTGTTTGCGCAGCCAAGGGCGATGACCGCCGCAGAAATCGAAGAAACAATCCAGCGCTTCGCCGCCACGGCGCATGCCGCCGAGCAAGCGGGGTTCTCCGGCGTGCAAATTCACGCGGCTCACGGTTATCTGCTTTCGCAGTTTCTGTCGCCGCTCACCAATCAGCGGACGGACGACTGGGGCGGAAGCCTCACCAATCGGGCACGTCTTCTGCTCGATACTGTTCGTGCGGTGCGCGCGCGCGTTTCCGCGTCATTCGGCGTAGCGGTCAAGCTGAATTCTGCTGACTTCCAACGCGGCGGGTTCTCCGAAGACGATGCGAAACAGGTGGTGCTCTGGTTGAACGAGCTTCCGGTCGACCTGGTCGAACTTTCCGGCGGAAGTTACGAGAGCCCCGCCATGCAGGGCCGCACCGCCGACGGCAGAACGCTGGCACGCGAAGCGTTTTTTCTCGAATTCGCCCGAACCATCGCCGACGTCGCCCGCATGCCGATCATGATCACCGGCGGCATTCGCCGCCGCGCAATAGCCGATGAGGTGCTGGCCGGCGGCATTGCCGTGGTGGGCATGGCGACCGCCCTGGCCGTGGCGCCCGATCTGCCCAATGACTGGCTCGCCGGCGGCAACCGCGTCGCTGAAATACCTCGCGTGGATTGGAAGGACAAAGGCATGGCAGGGCTGGCCACCATGTCGCTGGTCAAACGCTATCTGTGGAGTTTCGCCAAGGGCAAAAAGCCGGCAACCGGCTATTCGCCACTTTTCAGCCTGATCATCGATCAGTGGCGGCTGAAGCGGCTCGCCAAGCGCTATCGCCACTGGCTGGCGACGCGGCGCCGATAAGCGCTGTTAAAACGTCGACGGTCAGCTGCCCCTGGTTACAAATGCCGGGTTGCAACTGCTGGCTCCGCCAGCGCGCGCCCTCCCGCAATAGCCGCCGCCTGCTAAATTTTTGGATAAAAGCAACCAGACCAGCGTCAGCGATAGCGAAACTGCGGGGAGAAATGGCGCAGTGCTGCCCCCGTTGCCGTCAGAAAAACGCACGGTGTGGCCCCTAAATCCTTATGCCTGAAAGGTTTTTCTGGCGCCCTTAATATCCAGTGAACACGCGTCGATTATCCGCATTACGTTCAACTTTTATATAAACAAATGAACAGAAATTTATCTTTGTCAAGAAAAATGATTATCCATGGGATTATTTCTTATAGACGGTGATTTTCAAGATCATTATGTTCTGTCTATTCGCCAGGCAGAAAAACGCGTATTACGGCGAATGTGGTGAATATGCATCCTTACCTATTGTAGGCAGCACCTACCGTTGAAGAGGTCACGCCATGCGCCATTCGCACGCCTGCCCG
>CBAAAD010000118.1:2177-7764 GCA_964658785.1 uncultured Methylobacterium sp. | reverse complement strand
ACGGTCACCGTCTTTGCGTCGCCCTGGATCGCTGCGGGCGCCGCGCGCGGCGAGACGTGCGCAGCGCCATGCGACGTCGACAGCGGTATCGGCGACGCGGCGGACGATGCAGCCACCGGAGCGACCGCCGTGCGATCGACGGCATGCCCCGTCGTGGCGACCAGCAGAAGCGCCAGCGCGATGAGCGGCGCGCGCATCACGGCTTCCACCGGTAGCCGACGCCGTGCACGGTTTCGATGCCGTCGAACTCGGGCGCCACGGCGATGAATTTTTTGCGGATGCGTTTGACGTGCGAGGTGATGGTGGCATCGTCCACCACCAGCTCAGCCTCGCGCATCAGCTGGTCGCGATTCTTCACGTGGCCGGGGAAGCGGATCAGCGTGTGCACCATCCAGAACTCGGTGACGGTGAGCGGAATCTCCTCGCCGTTCCAGGTGATGCGCATGCGCTCGGACTCCAGCTTCAGCGGCCCGTGCTGGATCACCGTTTCACTGGAGGCCGGTGCCTTCAGCGACTCGATCCGTCGGAACAGCGCCGCGATGCGCGCAGCCAGCTGATGCAGGCTGGTGTCCTTGCTGAGATAGTCGTCGGCGCCCAGGCGCAGGCCGGAGATCACGTCGAAATCCGAATCGCGCGCGGTGAGAAAAATCAGCGGCAGCGTGGACGATTTGGCGCGCAGCTCGCGGCACAGATCGAAGCCGCCCTCCGGCTCGTCGCCCAGGCCGATGTCGATAATCACCAGCTCCGGCAGGCGCATGGCGAACGCGCTCGAGGCTTCCTGCCGCGAACCGTAGCCGCGCGCGTCGTAGCCGAATCGGTTCAGGGCCTCGACGTAGTTGGCGCGGATCAGCGGTTCGTCTTCAACGATGGCAATGCTGCGGCCCATGGCGCGCTCCTTTGTGGTGGGCGCAGCGTGCTATGTGAAGGGCACTGGCGCAAGCCATCCGTCGTCACTGCCCGCGTATTGCCACAACCCAGCGGCAGGCGCGCCCGATTGCGTCGGCGCCAGCGCCCCAGAACGCGGTGTGATGGCCGCCATGAACCACGCACGGAGAACGGCAATGCCAGGCAACGAACCCAAAGAACGCGACCCCAACGCCGAATTGCGCAGCTTCGAACCGCTGCGCGTGTCGCTGGCGATCGGCGCGCTGCTGCTGGGCGTGATTTTCGGCTTTCACTGAGCCCGCGGTCATGCCGAACCATTCATCCTGTTCAGGTTTTATCGACTCAGGCTCCGACGACTGGGCTGCCATCGAAGGCGAGCGGGCATCTGGCGCGAGCGGAAGCGCGCCGGATGCGCGGCAGGAACCGGATCCCGGCTGGCAGCCGCTCTAACGCCGTATCGGCGCATTTTTCGACGATGATGGTGACCTGTTCTCCCCTCGATCATGAGGGGAGCCTTTTTTGCTCAGGCACGTCAGGCGCGCTCCCGCGATTTATTTCGAACACAGGGGGAACCAAACCGGAAAACCCACTGTCTGAGTCTGTGATTGGCGCGCTTCCATAGCCGTGGAATGTGTCGATGCGGGCGTTGACCCCTCTCTCCGATGCGCTCGCATCGACCCGCGCCGATCGTTGGTGTTTCCTCTCACGTCTGACGACGTTTATCCCGGTGCTGCCCTGCGCCGGGATTTTTATTGGGCGCTAATCGCGCAGGCCCCGATAGTCAGCTCAGCCGATGGCCTTGCGCATGGCGTCGATCTCGGCGCGGTAGTCCTTGGCGTGGAAGATCGCCGAACCGGCGACAAAGGTGTCCGCACCGGCCTCGGCAATGGCAGCGATATTTTCAGCCGTGACGCCGCCATCGATCTCCAGCCGAATCGCGCGGCCGCTGTCATCGATGCGGCGACGCACCTGCCGCAGCTTCTCCAGCGCGCCGGGGATGAACTTCTGCCCGCCAAAACCCGGGTTCACCGACATGATCAGGATCAGGTCGAGCTTGTCCATCACATAGTCCAGGTGATCCAGCGGCGTGGCTGGATTGAACACCAGGCCGGCAGTACATCCAGAATCCTTGATCAGGCCCAGCGTGCGGTCGATGTGCTCGCTGGCCTCCGGATGAAAGCTGATGTTGGTCGCACCGGCCTTGGCGAAATCCGGCACGATGCGATCGACCGGTTTCACCATCAGATGCACGTCGATCGGCGCCGTAATGCCGTACTTGCGCAGCGACTGAAGCACCGCCGGTCCGATCGTGAGGTTCGGCACGTAATGGTTGTCCATCACGTCGAAATGCACCCAGTCCGCACCCGCGGCCAGCGCAGCGGCGGTGTCATCACCCAGCCGCGCAAAATCCGCGGCGAGGATGGACGGAGCGATCATCGGGGCTTGCTTCATGATTAACCTCAGTGCGTAAACGGGTCGGATCGGCACAGGGATGTGCCGACGCGGCGAGTGCGTAAGCACTCGTCGCGACAAGCTAGCGTGGCTTCACCGCGCTAGCTTGTTGGCACTGCGCCCGCGCAGCGGGTGCGAATGGCGCAGCCGGACCGTAGGTTGAGCCGCAGGATGCGGCGAGTCAACCGCGGCAGGATGCCCGGTTTTGCCATCATAAAAGATCGATTCGAGGATGCGCGGGCTGCCGTGAAAAGTTTCAAAAAACACCTCACTTAAACCCCCGCTGCTCCTTGATCCGGTCATACGCCGCGTTGATCTCGCTGGCGCGCGACTCGGCCCGCTTGCGCATGTCTTCGGGCAGATCGCCCAGGCGGTCGGGGTGGTGTTCGGAAATCAGCTTGCGGTACGCGCGCTTCACCGCGCGATCGTCCGCGCTGCGGTCGATACCGAGCACGGCGTACGGATCCGGGCCCTGCGGCGAGCGCTGCGGCGGCACGTAATTCCCGCTCGAACCGTAACCGGGGCCGCGGCTGTAGCCGCGCTGGCCGCCGCCGTTCCACGCGTAGCCTTTCATCGCCATCAGCGCCATCAGCTCCATTTCGCTGACCCGCAGGGCGAACGCGAGCTGGCGCAGAATGGCCATTTTTTCCGGCGCCGGATTGCCTTCGGCCAGCACGGTGTCGATCACCACGTCGAGCACGGGGAAGGCGTGGTCGCGCCGCGCGCCGACCCAGCCGCGCAGCTCGTTGATGGTGCGCGTGACGTCAAATTCCGGTTGCTTGCCGGCGTTGAAGCTGGCGGCGGCCTGCTTGCGCTGATCGGTATCGAGATTCATGCGCGCCATCATGCGTTCGGCGATGGCGATTTCCGCTTCCGACACGCGGCCGTCGGATTTCGCCACCGCGCCCAGCAGGGTGAACAGCGGCCCGATAAAGCCGCCCGCCTCCGGCGTGGCGTTCTTGCGCTGGGTGTGGCGCAGGTTGTCGAAAATGAAGCCGACGATGGCGCCGGTAATCGCGCCCGGGCCGTGGCCGATCAGCAGGCCGAAAAAGGCGAACCAGAGGGTATAGGAGTAGCTCATCGCGACGGCACCGCCTGCGGCGGCTGGACGCTGTACCAGCGGGCCAGCGCATCGAGCTCAACATCGCTGACAGGGCCGATGGCGGCGCGCATCAAGGCCACGTTGCGGCTGCCGTCGCGGTATTGCTTCAGTGCGCTGCGCAGATAGTCCAGATGCTGTCCGGCCAGATTCGGCACGCCCGGCTGGCTGGCTTGCCCGTTGGCGCCATGACAGGCCGCGCACAGGCCCAGCCGGCTGGGCGGCTGCATGGCGGACTGGCTTTGCGCAAGCACAGGAATGGCGGCGGCGAGGCAGCAAGCCGCAATCTGGAGGGTTCGCATCGGCAGGACATGGGGTTGGAGACGCCTGATTCTAGCAGTGCCCGCCGTACCGCCTGTGATGTGCGACTTTCCGGCGACGCAGCCACAGCAGTTACAATGGCGATTCTCCACCGCCAGCGGAACCCACGTCGTGCCTACCAGCTTGCTGCAATCCGATCTGCCCGGCCTGGAACTGCTCCATCGCGGCAAGGTGCGCGACGTCTACGCGCTGCCGCCGAGCCACCGCGCAGATGGCACGCCGGAAGAGGCGCGACTGCTGATCGTGGCGACCGATCGCCTGTCCGCGTTCGACGTGGTGCTGCCCAACCCGATTCCGGGCAAGGGCGAAATGCTGACGCAGATCTCCAACTTCTGGTTTGCGCAGACGGCGCACCTGGTACCCAACCACCTGCTCGACGTGCCGCTGGCCGACGTGCTGCCGCCTGGCACCGATCTGGCGCTGTACGAGAAGCGCGCCGTGGTGGCGCGCCGCCTGAAGCCGGTGCCGGTCGAGGCGATTGCCCGCGGCTATCTCATCGGCTCGGGCTGGAAGGACTACCAGGCCACCGGCACGCTGTGCGGCATCACCTTGCCGGTCGACCTGCAGCAGGCCCAGCAGCTGCCCGCGCCGATCTTCACGCCGTCGACCAAGGCGGCGGTAGGCGATCACGACGAGAACGTCAGCTTCGATGCCGTGGTCGCGGCTGTCGGCAACGCCACTGCCAACGAAGTGCGCGACGCCACGCTGAAAATCTACCAGTGGGCGGCGGCGTTTGCGGCCGAGCGCGGCATCATCATCGCCGACACCAAGTTCGAGTTCGGCACCGACGCCCACGGCAAGCTGTACGTGATGGACGAAATGCTGACGCCGGACTCCTCGCGCTTCTGGCCCGCCGAGGATTACCAGGTCGGCATCAGCCCGCCGAGCTACGACAAGCAGTTCGTGCGCGACTATCTGGAAGCCATGGGCTGGAACAAGAAAGCACCCGGCCCGACCATTCCCGACGACGTGATCGCCGCGACGGCCGAAAAGTACGCCGAAGCCCTGCATAAACTGGCCGGCATCACGCTGGACTGACCGACGCGGATGCGCGCGTGGTGCAACGCGACGTTGCGCCCGGCGCGAGCTGGATTAAGCTCAGCGCAGTGTTGAGACCCGCGCGGCCACCACGCCGCCGGCTTCCATCCCGCGAATACGAGGCAAGCACCATGCGCACCATGCAGAACTGGCTCGACAGTTACAGCAGCGACCATCAGAACCCGACCAACAAGCGCATGCACTGGATCTGCGTGCCGCCGATCGTGTGGAGCGTGATCGCGCTGCTGTGGGCGATTCCCGTACCGGCCAGCTTCCTGCGGCCCGGGTCGTGGGCCGTGCTGGCCATGGTCGCCGCGTTCTACTGGTACTGGAAACATTCGCATCGTCTGGCCTCCGCCCTGCTGATCGCGTTCGTGGTGCTGGGGCTGATCACCAACGCGCTGTTCTACCGACTCGGCGCCGTGGGGCTGTGCGAGCTGGCGGTCGGCGTATTCGTGCTCGCGTGGATCGGCCAGTTCATCGGCCACAAATACGAGGGGCGCAAGCCGAGCTTTCTGACTGACCTTTCCTATCTGCTGATCGGACCGGCCTGGCTGATGGCCAAGGTGCTGCGCAAGCTGGGCTTTCAGCAGGTCACATGATCACCCTACTCACCCTGCTCAGCAGCCTGCTGTGGTGGGTGCTGTACAGCTCCATCTTCGCCCTGTTTTTCGCCCTCATCGCCTACGCCGTGCTGCGCTGGACCGAGCGCAGCCGCGTGCTGTTCAACCGCGTGTATCTCGCGTGCCTGCTGTGGAATCTGATCGGCATTGTGCTGATCGTTGGCGTGGC
>CBAAAD010000118.1:0-2077 GCA_964658785.1 uncultured Methylobacterium sp. | reverse complement strand
GCACGTGACGCCGTCTCCCATAGCGAGACCGGGTCGAGCTATACAGGAAGCTCGCTTACGAGATTTGCATGAGCCTGCGCAGCCTTTTCGTCGACTTCAACAGCTACTTCGCCTCGGTGGAACAGCACGAGGACGAAACCCTGCGCGGTCGCCCGGTGGGCGTGGTGCCGGTGGCGGCCGAAACCACCAGCCTGATTGCCGCCAGCTACGAGGCCAAGGCCTTCGGCGTCAGCACCGGCACGCTGGTACGCGACGCGCGGCGGCTGTGCCCCGGCATCCAGATTCGCGTCGCGCGACCGGAGCGCTACGTGTACTGGCACCATCGGCTGATCGAGGCGATCGATCGCGCCATTCCCATTGCGCGCGTGGGCTCCATCGATGAAGTGGCGTGCGAACTGGTGGGCCGCCAGCGGCAGCGCGCCGTGGCCGAAGCGATTGCTGCGCAGGTGAAGCACGAGGTGGCGCTGGCTGCGCCGGGCGGCGCGATCCGCTGCTCGATCGGCATCGCGCCGAACGACTTTCTGGCGAAGACGGCGTCGGATATGCGCAAGCCCGACGGCCTCACCGTGATCGAACAGGCCGAGCTGCCGCAGGCGCTGCACGGTCTGGCATTGCGCGATCTGTGCGGCATCGGCGCCTCGATGGAAGCGCGCCTGCACGACGCCGGCATCGCTACGGTGGCCGAGCTTACCGCGGCAGACAAACATCGCCTGCGGCATGTGTGGGGCGGCATCGAAGGCGAGCGCATGTGGGGGCTGCTGCGCGGCGCGTGGCTGCCGGTCGCGGCGACCGTGCGTGGCTCGATCGGCCATTCGCACGTGCTTGGGCCGGAGCTGCGCAACGCCGTCGGCGCCCGCGCCGTGCTGAAGAAACTGCTGGTAAAATCCGCCATGCGCATGCGCCGCGAAGAGATGCTGGCCGGCGCGCTGGCGGTACGCATCCGCTTTGTCGGCCACGAGCTGCGCTGGGAGCGCGATCTCACCTTCGATCACACCGACGACAGCCGCGAACTGCTGCAGCTGCTCAACAGCATGCTCGACAGCGGCCAGCGCAAGCGCCTGCTGCCCGGCCCCGCCAACGCCGTGCCGCTGTCGGTCAGCGTGACCTTGCTGCGGCTGGTGCCGCGCACGCAGAGCAGCGGCTCGCTGTTCGCACCGACCGAAGACCCGCGCAAGGTCGACGCGCTCGTTGATCGCATCAACGCCAAGTTTGGCTACAACAAGGTCTACTTCGGCAGCATGCAGCTGGCGCTGGAACACGACGCGGCGCCGATGCGCATTCCGTTCAACCGCATTCCCGACACCCTCAGCGAAAACGAAGCCAGCGCCGAGAGCTACGCCAGCCATAACGCGCTGTGGCTGCAGTCGCTGAACCGCTTCAAGGTGCTGGCGGAGGGCCAGCACCGGCAGCAGGATCGCAAGCGCAAAGGCGATTGAAGGCCGTTCGATTCAGCGAGGTTCGGTCGGCGAGAGGCCGGCGCGCCCGACCTCTCAGCCCGCGGCCAACGCGGCAAACGCCAGCGCCACCGCCTCGGCCCCGGGATCGACCGCTCCCGCCAGCGCGTGCTCCGGCACATAGGCCGAACGACCCGCACGAGCGCGGGTGATCGTCGCCGTGTGGTCGGCACCGGCGCGAGCGGCCGCCGCCGCGGCCGCCAGCCCCTGCGGCAACGCCGCGATCGCCGGAATCAACGCGTCCAGCATGGTGCGATCGCCGAGCCGTGCGCCGCCGTAGTGCTGCACCCGCTCGATGCCGTCGCCCAAGGCATCCGGCCATGATTTGCCGCCCGCCAGCGCCGTGCCGGTAGCGGTGAACAATATGGACAACAGCACGCCGCTGGAACCGCCCATGGCGCGAGCGAGCAGGCGTCCCAGCTCGTCATTCAACCGCGCCGGCTCTGCGCTGCTCAGCGCACCGCTGGCCAGCCTGGCGTCGACGGCCCGTGCGCCCGCGGCAAATGTGCTGCCGGCATCGCCGTCGCCGCTGCGCGCATCGAGTTGGTCGAGCTGCTGTTCCGCGTTACGCAGCGCGGCGGTGACGCGCTGAATCGCCTGTTCGGTGGTGGGACTACGCTCGC
>CBAAAD010000117.1:0-7791 GCA_964658785.1 uncultured Methylobacterium sp. | reverse complement strand
TTCGACATCCGCCCCGGCGTTCACCCGATCGTGCCGGTAATGATCTATGACGCACCCAAAGCACAGGCCATGGCATCGGCACTGCTCGAGGAAGGCATCTACGTTACCGGGTTCTTTTTTCCCGTCGTGCCACAGGGCAAGGCGCGCATCCGCACGCAGATGAGCGCGGCGCATACGCGTGAGCATCTAGACAAGGCGATAGCGGCCTTCACCAAGGTGGGAAGATCGCTGGGCGTTATCAACGGATAACCGTTGCTGCGCAGTCGTCGCCTGGTTATTTGCGCGTATCGAGCCAGCTCACCTCTTCGGCAGTGAGCTGGCGCCACTGATTTTTTGCCAGTTCCCCCAGCGCAAGCGGTCCGATCGACACCCGGATCAATCGCAACACATCGAACCCCAACGCTGCCAGCAGCCGGCGAATATGCCGGTTTCGACCTTCGTCCAGCACGACTTCGAGCCAGGCATTCTTTTCGCCGGCACGAAGCCTGACGGCGCGTCTCGCTCTCAGAAAGTCTCCGGCGTCATCAATGCCTGACTGCATGGTTGCCAGCACCTCATCACTCGGTTGCCCGGCAACCTGGACGTGGTACGTCTTTTCAAGATGCGTCGCTGGATCAGTAATGCCCGATGCCCACGTCGTATCGTTGCTGAGCAACAGCAGGCCTTCGCTGGCCTTGTCCAGCCGTCCCACGGGACCCAGCCACGGCAAACCGGCCGCGGCCAATGTGGTGTATACGGTGTCCCTGCCGTGTTCGTCCGCGGCACTGACGACCAGTCCTCGGGGCTTGTTGAACATCACGTAGACCTGATCCGCCGCCTTTACGGCGATACCGTCCACGGCAATACGATGCCGCTCGATCGAAGTCGGAAACTGGGGATCACGTTCTACCCGACCGTCGAGACTTACCCGACCGGCGCGAATCCACTGTTCCGCCTGACTGCGCGAACAGGCGCCCATTTTGGAAAGCACGCGAGCCAGACCGTATCGCGGTGTTTGGGCAGAAGCCGTTTTTTTCGTGGTGCGGAGCATGGGGCGCGACATTCCGACAGCGTATCGGCGTTGGCTTTGATCAGGCAAGGTCTAATCAAGTACGGTTTGATCAGACGAGAGGATTGCCACGCCATCCTTACAAATGCACGAATACACAAATGCATACACGCATGCAGCGCATCAGGCGTTTGCCCATAAAAAAACCCGGCCGAAGCCGGGTTTCTTATTTACTTACTGCGGTCTATTACTGCTTGACCTGCAGTTCGGTACGACGGTTCTGGGCGCGACCGGCATCCGTGGCGTTGTCGCCGATCGGATCGTTCTTGCCGTGACCGATCGGGCCGTCGAGGCGGCTTGCGTCGATACCGTGGCTGGTCAGGTAGTCATACACGATCTGCGCGCGACGCTCGGACAGGCTCTGGTTGTAAGCATCGGTACCCTTGCTGTCGGTGTAGCCAGCAACGGTCACGTGCACCTGCGGATAGCGCTGCAGGGTGTCGACAGCCTGGTTCAGCACTGCCAGCGAGTCGGCGGTCGGTACGGCCAAGGCTTTGCCGATCTGGCTCGCCTTCACCTGACCCTTCTTCGGGAAGTCGAACTTGAAGTTCACGCCGCGCAGGTCGATAACGACCTTCTGCGGGCAACCGTCAGGTCCAACGATGGTGCCGGCCGGGGTGTTCGGGCACTTGTCGTCGCAATCGTTCACGCCGTCGTGGTCGCTGTCCATCGTGGAGCAGTCAGGTGCCGGCGGGGGCGGAGCAACAGCCGGAGCCGGGGCGGCCGGCGGAGCGCCGAAACGCGAGACGATGCTCAGGCCCAGGAACGCGTCGCCGTAACCGTTACGGTTGGTGTTGCTGCCGGTGTTGGCAAAAGCAGGGTTGCTGCTGGTGCTGTCGTCGAAGTCATAGCGGTAGCCGGCTTCCAGACGGACGTCCGTGCTATCGGTGACGGTCTTGGACACGCCGACGCCGAGCTCGGCAGCCGGGGACCAGCCGCTATCGTACGGGTTGTTGTGGTGACTGCCCAACACGCCAGCCAGCAGGTACGGACGGAAAGCGTTCCAGTCACCGACGTAGTAGCGAGCGGCGATGCCGACGTTATTGTTCGACCACGAGCTGTTGCCCTGGCCGCCGCCGTTGGCCGGACCGCGATCGATCTTGCGCTTGGTACGGTCAACGAAAAGGTCGATCGACAGATTCGGGGTGAAGAACTTGCCGAAGCCCAGGCCGTAATAGAACTGGCGGCTGTTGGTGTTGCGCTTGTCATCGTTGTAATAGCCGCCAACGGTCGGCGCAATGTACCAACGGTCATCAAAGCTCGAGACCGGAGCCATCGAGGCCGAGCTGTCACCGGCCGGAGCAGCTGCGTCTTGCGCATGAACGGCACCTACGCCGCCCAGGGCCAGCGCGATCAGAAAATATAAGCCCTTACGATTCATCAGGTGTCTCCTCATTTTTAGGTTTTTTTTCGCGTCCGTTCAAATCAAACCGGAAGTCGCGTATCAGAACTAAGTTACGTCATTCAGGGTTTTAAGCCCGTGCCTGGCGTTCATGCAACAAGCGGTGGAGAGTGTAGCAAATTCGTTAAGTGGTTGGGGAGTTAACACATTGGCAACTTATTCAACCCAGTGAGACTTCATTCAGGAAACATCGGAATCTTTTCAACTGTGCTCGTACCGAGATAATCCGACTGATCACACCAGCGCTTAAACTAATTCGTTAAACATAGGCATCAGATAACTGAACCCGTTCTCGCCTGCTTAATATTCCAGTCACCTCGTCTTTACAATGTGAAGAGTCGAACAAAGCGTTGTTTGGGAAGCAACGTGGCTCTCTGGACCTGCAGGTTGTCCCACCCTCATTCACCTGCCGATGCCTGCAGGTTGCTCGGGATCGCGCCAAAGTGATCATTTCGAACATTGGGTATGACGAACGACGCCACCGTGAATGTCCCGCTGGCATCCACTTTGGGAGGACCTAGCGTGTTCGCTTCGGCACGGTGGTCTTCCGCTAGTGTCGAATGCTTGACCTGCCCGTTTGCGGCATTGACAATCGAACATCAACCCAAGAGGGAGTAGTTCCCGACGCAGTTTCAACGCGTCGGTGCAGTGATCGTCAACACGGGCGAAGTCTCGCCCCGGTCACTCCGGCAATCCTATTGCGAACGAGACTTTTGCGGTGCAGACGAGCCAGGCGCACTCGTCTGCGCCGCATCGTCCGACGCGCAAGGAATATGGCATGGAACTTTTCGGCACTGACCTTCTCTCTGGCCTGCTGGCCATCATCCTGCTTGATCTGGTGCTTGCAGGAGACAACGCGATTGTCATCGCCTTGGCAGCGCGAAGCTTGCCAAGGGTCTTGCAGAGGCGCGCCGTTCTGTGGGGCTGCCTCGGCGCCATCGCGATAAGAGTGCTTCTTACAGCGGTTGTCGTCTATCTGCTCGAACTCCCGGGGCTTATGCTCGCCGGAGCGATATTGTTACTGCCCATCGCGTGGAAGCTGCTGCAGCAAAACAGCGACGCCGAGCATCAAGTCGGTGCGGCGAACACGTTTTGGGGGGCCCTTCGCACCATCATGGTCGCCGATGCGCTGATGGGAATGGACAACGTACTGGCTATCGCCGGCGCGTCGAAGGGCCATTTGGGTCTGGTGGCAGCTGGGTTGCTGGTCAGCGTGCCGCTTGTGGTGTGGGGATCAACGCTGATCCTCAGGCTGATCGAGCGATTCCCCGTCATCATTTATGTGGGTGCAGGAGCCATCGCATGGACTGCCGCTCACATGCTTGCCGGCGACCGCCTGGTTTCGGACTGGTTTGACGCCCGTGCGTGGGCGGCTTACTGGCTGCAGATCATGCTGGTGACAGGCGTGTGTGGCGGCGGCTGGCTGATGCAGAAATATCGGCGGCAGCCATCCTCTCGCTGAAGAACCTCGCAAATGAAAAAAGCCCCGGCGATTGAGCCGGGGCCTTTTAAGAAGATCTTCAACGGTTGAAGGTCAGCTGGAGAGCATCAGAAGCGGAACTTCACGAAGGCGGAAGGGCCGTGTAGTTTCAGATCGAGATTGGCGTTGTAGTTTTTCTGCTCGTCGTTCAGCTTGATGCGCGTGTAGGCATACTCTGCGCCGATGCCGACATTCTTCCACGGGTACCACTCAAGACCGAGCGCAGCATTGTAGATATGACCATTGAGCTGGCCGCCGTTCTTCTTCACGCCTGACGCGTCCACGTACATGCGCCAGCTGTCGTTGAAAGCATGGCGCCAGCCGAGCTGCAGCAGCGGAGCGCCCGCGGTCTCGCTGTAGCTGGTGGAGGCCTGCGCGCTCTCGCCATTGAGTGTGGCGACGCCGCTGATACCGGCGTATACACGGTAATACGCTGCACCGACGCCCAAACCGAACACGTCGTTACCGCTACCGAACCACCAGCGGTACGCCGCGCTGCCGAAATCAAAATTCAGCTTGCCGCTAACAGACGCTGACGCGTTGTAATTGTTGCCACCGTAGCTGATGCCATCGCTGAGCGTCTTGCTCTGGGTGCGATTGATGCTGAAGTAGTCGAACGAAAAACCCTGATGGTCACCGATCAGAAAATCGAGCTTCGCGCGAGGTACCGTCTTGTGATCTTCGAATCCGAGATCGCGTTCGAGATTGACGTCGCCCTTGAACAGTCCGCTCTTGTCACCGGCGCCAATCGTGGTGTCGGTATTGGCGTAGTAACCGCCAAGAGAAAGGTTGAAACGATCCAGTGCTGGCGACACGTCAGCGAAAGACGCCGAGCTCGCCACGAGAAAAGGAATAGCTAGCAGATGTTTACGGCTGACACGAGAAGAGGCGGCACTTAACAAACCCATTTTTTAGTTCCGTACTGTTTGGTGTTGGAAACTAAAATTTAACTAAAAACCGGTGAAAATTTCGTCGAAAGCTGGCCTTCATGCAAGGTATTACGCCCTCGCGCAGGGCTGCCGACCTCGCGATCAAAGCGGCCTGTGATCCTTGCCAGTTGATCTGATTCGCTCGTAACAGCCCCACTCAAGAGCTTGACGCCGAACAAAAAAGGGAGCCGGCCGGCTCCCTTTTTATGGACGTGAAATTTGCTCAGCGCTTGTCGATCGGAACGTAAGATTGGTCTTCCGGGCCGACATAGTTCGCGCTGGGGCGAATGATCTTGCCGTCCTCGCGCTGTTCAATGACGTGCGCGCTCCAGCCGGAGGTGCGGGCTATGACAAAAAGCGGCGTGAACATCGCCGTCGGCACGCCCATCATGTGATACGCGCTGGCGGAGAACCAGTCGAGATTGGGAAACATCTTTTTGATCTCGCCCATCACTTTCTCGATACGTTCCGACACGTCGAAAAGCGTCGGGTTGCCGCCGTCCGTGCACAGCTTGCGCGAGACTTCCTTGATGATCTCGTTGCGCGGGTCGGACACGGTGTAAACCGGATGTCCGAAGCCGATGACGATTTCCTTGCGCTCGACGCGGGCACGGATATCGGCCTCTGCCTCGTTCGCATTGCGATAGCGCGCGATGATCTCCATCGCCACCTCGTTGGCACCGCCGTGTTTTGGGCCACGCAGTGCGCCGATCGCGCCGGTGATGGCGGAGTACATGTCCGAACCCGTACCGGCGATCACGCGTGCGGCGAAGGTCGAGGCGTTGAACTCGTGCTCGGCGTAAAGCACCAGCGACTTGTCCAGCGCGTGCGCATGCAGGTCGCTGGGCTTCTTGCCGTGCAGCAGATGCAGGAAGTGGGCGGCGATCGAATCGTCGTCGGTCTGCGTTTCGATGCGCTTGCCGTTGTGGCTGAAGTGATACCAGTACAGCAGCATCGAGCCAAAGCTCGCCATCAGGCGATCGGCAATTTCGCGGGCGCCGGTGACGTTATGGTCGTCTTTTTCCGGCAGTACGGTTCCCAGCACCGAGCAGCCCGTGCGCATCACGTCCATCGGATGCGTGGCAGCTGGCAGAAGTTCGAGCGCGCTCTTCACCGGCGCAGGCAGTCCGCGCAAACGCTTGAGGCGCGCGCGGTAGTGGTTGAGCTCGGTCCAGTTCGGCAGCACACCATGGACCAGCAGGTAAGCCACTTCCTCGAAGCAACCCTTGGCGGCCAGGTCGTGGATGTCATAGCCGCGGTAATGCAGATCGTTACCGCTGCGGCCGACGGTGCAGAGCGCCGTATTGCCGGCCGGCACGCCGGACAGCGCAACGGATTTCTTGGCCTTGGGCGCAGCTTGCGTGGTTTCGCTCATGGATAAACCCTCGATCGATAAAGCGACGCCGGAGCCCGGCGCCGCTGGAAACAAAATTTTGGTCAGGCGGTTACTCGGCGGACTTGCCGTCGGCAAACAGTTCGTCGAGCTTGCGCTCGTAGGCGTGATAGTCGAGATAGTCGTACAGCTCTTCGCGCGTCTGCATGGTCGGCACGGCCGCCTTTTGCGTGCCGTCGCGGCGCACTGTCTCGTAGAAATGAAGCGCGGCCTTGTTCATCGCCCGATACGCGCCGCAGCAGTAAAGAATGATGTCGACGTTCGCGCTGGCCAGGTCCTCGCGAGTAAACAGCGGGGTCTGACCGAACTCGGTGATGTTGGCGAGAATCGGCACCTTCACCGCCGCCTTGAACTGTCGATATTGCTCAAGCGTGTAGATCGCTTCAGGGAAAATCATGTCGGCGCCGGCTTCGACGCAGGCCTGCGCGCGGTCTATCGCGGACTCGAGGCCTTCGACGGCAATAGAGTCAGTACGCGCCATGATGACGAACTGCTCGTCGCTGCGCGCATCGATAGCCGCCTTCACACGATCAACCATCTCCTGTTTCGAGACGATCGCCTTGCCGGGCCGATGACCGCAGCGCTTGGACGCAACCTGGTCTTCGATATGCATGGCGCCCGCGCCGGCCTTGATCAATGAACGCACGGTACGCGCAATATTGAACGCCCCGCCCCAACCCGTATCCACGTCGACCAGCAGCGGCAGTTCGCACACGTCGGTGATGCGCCGGATGTCGGTGAGCACGTCTTCCATCGTGCTGATGCCAAGGTCAGGCATGCCCAGCGAATTGGCCGCCACGCCGCCGCCAGAAAGATAAAGCGCCTTGAAGCCGCTGCGCTGGGCCATGCGGGCCGCGTAGGCGGTGATTGCCCCGACTACCTGCAGCGGCTGTTCTTCCGCGACGGCCGCTCGAAAACGAGCGCCGGGAGATGCAATTTTCGTCATGGCTGCTTCACCTAAAACGCCATTTTAGCGCACCGCGAAAATGCCCGCTTCCGCAGTGCGTCAGTACGCGCACGCGAAGAGCAGACTGAGTACAAAAAAAGAGGGGCCGGCTTGCGGCCGACCCTCTTCGTGAAACGCTGCGTAGTGCGTCGCCAATTATTTCTTGGCGAACAGGTGCTCCACGCCCGCGCGTTCCTCGCGCAGCTCTTTTTCGGTCGCATCGATGCGGGCCTGCGAGAATGCGTTGATCTTCAGGCCCTGCACGATTTCGTACTGGCCACCCTTGACCGTGACCGGGTAGCCGAAGATCACGCCCGGCGCGACACCGTATGAACCGTCCGACGGAATGCCCATCGATACCCAGTCACCTTCGGCGGTGCCGTGCGCCCAGGTACGCATGTGGTCGATCGCAGCGGATGCTGCCGACGCCGCCGACGATGCGCCGCGCGCCTTGATGATGGCCGCGCCGCGCTGCTGCACAGTCGGAATGAAATCGCTCTCGTACCAGGACTGCTCGATCTGCTCCAGCGCCGGCTTGCCCTTGACGGTGGTCTCGTGCAGATCCGGATACTGGGTGGAGCTGTGGTTGCCCC
>CBAAAD010000116.1:0-7852 GCA_964658785.1 uncultured Methylobacterium sp. | reverse complement strand
TTCATCTCGTCGCGCAGCTTGCCGACAAATTCAACCGACATGCGCTGGCCGTACAGATCGCCGTCGAAATCGAACAGGTGCACTTCCAGCAGCGGCTCGCTGACCTCATTGACCGTCGGCCGCACGCCTAAGCTGGCAACGCCAGGCCAGCTGCATTCGCCCTCGCCGAGGCCCACGCGCACGGCAAAGATGCCGTGCACCGGACTCACGCGCTGCTGCAGATGGATATTCGCCGTGGGATAACCCAGCGTGCGGCCGAGCTGGTGGCCGTATTCCACCTTGCCGTCGATCACGAACGGCCGACCCAGCAGCGGCTCGGCGCCAGCAAACTCGCCCGCCGCCAGCAGCATGCGCACGCGGCTGGCCGAGACGCGCGCGCCATCAAGCTGCACGGCCGGCATCATGCAGGCCGAGAAACCAAGCTGTTCGCCAAGTGTCGCCAACAGCGCCACATCACCCTCGCGCTTGTGGCCGAAGCGGAAATCGTTGCCGACCCAGACCTCGCGCGCGGCCAGACGCTCCACGATTACCTTGCGCACGAAATCGTCCGCCGACATCGCCGCCAGTTCCGCATTGAATCGCAGCAGCAGCGTGTCGGACATGCCCGCCGCCGCGAAACCGCGCAGCTTTTCCCGCACGCTCGACAACCGCGCCAGCGGCTCACGCGAAAAATACGCGCGCGGAAGGGGCTCAAAGCTCACCACAATCGGCTTGCCCCCCAGCGCCTTGGCTCGCTCGCGCACCTGCAACAGCAGCGCCTGATGCCCGCGATGAATGCCGTCAAAGGCACCTATCGCGATCACGCTGCCGTTCGGCGCCAGACAAGGCCCCGCCACATTCCTGGAAAGTTTCATCATCGCCTGAGTATAACGGCTGCACTGCAAGGTCTCGACGCCTTCTGGCACCTGAGGCGCGCTATCAGGCGCCGCGCAACTCGCGCAGCCGAAAGCCGCCAGCGACCATCGCTGCGACGTATGCCATGGCGCCGGCAGTTACCAGCACCGTCAGGTGCCACACGCGAGTGAATACCGGCGCACGCGTCCAGTCCGGCCAAAGCAGACGGCCCAGCATCAGCACCAGCACCATGGCCGCGCAAGACGCGCCCAGGCGTAGCCAGTGTTTGGCCCATCCCGGCTGGCGCCGATACACGCCGGCCTGCTTCAGCCAGCGCCACAGGAGCGCAAACTGAAAATAACTGGACACCACGCTGGCAATGCATATCGCGACATGTAATCCCGGCACGCGGGCAATACCGGCCAGCCAGCTGCCTTGCTGCAGCGCCGGCGGGGCCCACAGCTGGTAAAGCAGCGCCACAAAGACCGCGTTGAAAAACATGTTGGTCACCAGCGTCAGAATCGCCGCCTTCATCGGCGTGCGCGTGTCCTGCCGCGCATAGAACGCGGGCAGCAGGATCTTGACCAGCGCAAACGCCGGCAAACCGCAGCTCAGCGCCATGATCGACAGCGTGGACATCCGCGCATCGAACGCCGTGAAGCGGCCATGCTCGAACAACGTCGCCACGATCGGCTCGCTGAGGAACAGCAGCGCAAGCATCGCCGGCACCGAAATCAGCAGCGTAATGCGCAAACCCCAGTCCAGCAGCTTCGAAAAGCCTTCCGAATTCTTGCTGAAGTGATGACGTGCCAGCGCCGGCAACGTAACCGTTCCCAGCGCCACGCCAAACACGCCCAGCGGCAATTCGAGAAAGCGCGTCGACAGGGAAAACCAGCTCTGCGAACCAGTGATCAACAGCGAGATGACAATCGTATCCAGCAACAGATTCACCTGCGACACCGACGAACTGAGCAGAGTCGGCGCCATCAGGTGCGTGATCCGGCGAACCTGCGGATCACGCCAGCCCCAACGCGGCCAGGACAGCAAACCGAGATCGCGCATCGACGGCAGCAGAAACACCAGCTGCAGAATGCCCGCCACCAGCACCGCCCAGCCCATCGCCATGATGGGCGTATGCAGTCGCGGCGCTAGCCAGAGCGCGCCGACAATCATGCAGATATTGAGAATCACCGGCGCCAAAGCCGGCAAGGCAAAGCGGTTGAAGCTGTTCAGCACGCCGGCAACCAACGCGGTCATCGACACGAAAAAGAGAAACGGAAACGTCAGGCGCAGCAGGTCAATGGTGAGATCAAACTTGTGCGACTGATCGACGGCGCCGGGTTCAAACAGGGTGGCGACCTGCGGCGCAAAAATCAGCCCCAGCGCGGTAATCACCAATAGGACGCCGCCGAGCGTGCCCGACACACGCGAAACCAGGCGTTTCAGATCATCGGCAGATCCTGCCTGTTTTGCCGCGATGAAAACCGGCACGAAAGCCGTCGAAAACGAACCTTCGGCAAACAGGCGCCGCATAAGATTGGGTATGCGAAACGCCACCCAGAAGGCGTCGGTCGCGGCAGTGGCACCAAACACCGCGCTGATCGACATGTCGCGGATCAGTCCGAACACGCGCGAAATCATTGTCATGCTGCTGAACGAGAGCAGCCCACGGAACATGCTGGGGGACTTCATGCGTCTGCTGTTACCCTGTGAATCGGCAAAGTGGAATGCCCCGCCTTGGCCGGACACAGGCGCATAGTCTGACAGCCGCTGCTGGCCGGATAACAGTCCGGTTGTGGCAAAATCCTGGCGTAACGCGCCATAGCACCAAACCCGATTAGCGACAGTCCGGCTGCGCGCAGCCTAAATGATTGACGCGTCGGCAAATCGACCGCATAATTGGCGTCTTTTTCCACACCTCTACACCGATTCCGGAGTTCTACCTTGGCCAACATCAAGTCCGCTAAGAAGCGCGCGCGCCAGTCCGAGCAGCGCCGCCTGCGCAACATCAGCGCACGTTCCATGGTCCGCACCGCCCTGAAAAAGGTCGTCAAGGCCATTGAGGCCAAGGACAAGGCAGGCGCTATCGCCGCGTTTACCGTCGCCCAGCCGGTGATGGATCGCTACGCCGCTCGCGGCCTGATCCACAAGAACAAGGCAGCCCGTCACAAGAGCCGCCTCAACGCGAAGATCCACGAACTGGCGTAAGCCGCGTTCATCGGCCCGCGTTGCTCAAAAGCCGGCGAAAGCCGGCTTTTTGTATTGGAAAGTCGGCATAGACCGCCGTGGTTTTTACGCCATTTCGTTCGCCCGGAGCGGCAGCGATGTCGAAGGGTTGCCGTTAGCGAGTGTGCCGTTCGCTGAAACGCCGCCGCCAGGCCGGCGCTTGCTGATTCACCAGCCTCATGGACCTGCGCTAGGGGCGAACGGTACGACGGGTGTTTACGCACCGAGCCATTCCGCAAAACACGCCGATGCTGAAGACAAGGCAGCACCCTCGCCTACTTGGCACGCGGCCGGAACTCCAGCGGCATCGCGGCTGTTTTGGCCTCGGCGGGCGGCTTGGTTCCGCAGGCGCCGCAGGTGCTGCAGCCGTCGCTGCAATCGCCGGTCGCCTGCCGGGGCTGCAATCGACGCCCCAGAGTGCGCATCCACCCGGCACGATCAGGACGACTCAGGCTGATCGATGACGCTGCCAGCCAGCGGTTGCTGATTTGTGGCGCCAGCTTTCGGAACACCACCAGGACGCTGCCCAGCACAATCAGCCCGATAACGATGTACTGCAGCAGCAGTCCCATATTCATGTGACCCGCGCTCATGCGAAAAGCCTCGCGATCTGGTACGTCAGCAGCGACGCCACATAGGCCACTGCAAACATGTAGCTGAAGGAGATCGCCACATTGCGCCACGAGTGGGTCTCGCGACGGATCACTGCCAGCGTTGACATGCACTGCGGCGCAAAGGCGAACCAGACCAGCAGCGACAGCGCGCTGGCTACGGAAAAATTGGCTGCCAGGGCATGCGCCAGGCCGACGGCATTCGAATCACCACCGACGGCATACACCGTCGCCAGCGCCGCGACCGCCGTTTCCCGCGCCGCAAACGCCGGAATCAGCGACAGGCTGATCTGCCAGTTGAACCCCAGAGGTGCAAAAATGTATTGCAGGTAATGACCCAGGTAGCCGGCGATGCTGTAGTCGATCGCCGGACGTGTCGCACCCGGCGGCGGCCCCGGAAACGTGGAAATCGCCCACATGATGATGGTCAGCGCCAGGATCACGCCGGTCAGCCGCTTCAGGAAGATCGAGCTGCGCTCCCACAGGCCAATGGCAATATCCCGCGGTTTGGGCATGCGGTACGACGGCAGCTCCATCAGCAGGGCGTGCTCGCTCTTGTCGCGATGGATGCGCTTGATCACCCAGCCCACCGCCATCGCACCCAGAATGCCGGCCGCATAAAGCGCAAACAGCACCAGCCCCTGCAGATTGAAGATGCCCAGCACATGGTGCATCGGTATGAAAGCGCCGATCAGCAGCGCATACACCGGCAGCCGCGCCGAACAGGTCATCAGCGGCGCCACCAGAATCGTGGCCAGGCGGTCGCGCGGATCCTGGATGCTTCGCGTACCCATGATGCCGGGAATGGCGCAGGCGAAACTCGACAGCAGCGGGATGAATGAGCGCCCGGTCAGCCCCACCGACATCATCACGCGATCGAGCAGAAACGCCGCGCGCGGCAGATAGCCGGATTCTTCCAGCAGCAGGATGAAGAAGAACAGCACCAGGATTTCCGGCAGAAAGCCGATCACCGTGCCCAGGCCGCCAAAGAGGCCGTCGTTGATCAGGCTTTGCAGGGGACCGGCCGGCATGAACGTGGCCACGTGCGCACCGGCCCAGCCAAACAGATCGCCAATCGCGTCGGTCATCGGCTTGCCGACCGAATAAACCGCCTGAAAAACCAGGAACATCACCGCCCCCAGAATCAGCAGTCCGAACACCGGGTGCAGTGCCCAGCGGTCGAGCGCGTCGTCGATCGCCGCCGTCTGGCGCGGCATGTTGACCGTCGCTGCCAGAATATCCCGCACCTGCAGGTGCAGATCGGCGCGGCTGGCGGCGTCGTCGACTGATGCCGGCGCGGCGATCGGCATTTCATCATCGACACGCTCGACCAGCGCCGCGGCACCGCCGCGTTTCACCGCGATGGTTTCCACCACCGGCATGCCGAGACGGCGCTGCAGTTCCGGCACGTCGATGACGATGCCACGGCGACGCGCCGCGTCCATCATGTTCAAGGCCAAAACCACCGGCCGGCCCAGACGCTTTACCTCCAGCACAAAGCGCAGGTGCAGGCGCAGGTTGGTGGCATCGGCCACGCACACGATCAGGTCGGGCGCCGCTTCGCCGGGGTAGTTGCCTTCCAGCACGTCGCGGGTGATCTGCTCGTCGGGGCTGTTGGCGTCGAAACTGTAGGTGCCGGGCAGATCGAGTATCTGCAGCAAGCGACCGGAAGGCGTGGTGAAACGCCCTTCCTTGCGCTCGATGGTGACGCCCGCGTAATTGGCCACCTTCTGCCGGCCGCCCGTCAGCAGATTGAACAGCGCCGTCTTGCCGCAATTGGGGTTGCCGACGAGGGCGACACGCAGGGCCGCGGCGCTCATGCGGCTTCCTGACGCACGGTGACGCGAGCCGCTTCGGTACGGCGCAGCGCGAAGCGCGTCGAGCCGATCTGGATCAGCAGCGGATCGGCTCCCATCGGGCCAACGGCCACCACGCGCACCGGTTCGCCATCGACGAAACCGAGATCGCGCAAACGTTGCGCAATCGGATCCGCCGCGTGGGCATCGTCGACGCGATCAACCACTGCGGGCGCACCTTTGGGTAGATCAGACAAACGCACGGGCGCTGCTCAAATAAGAATTGTTCGCATTGTAATCCTTTGTGCGCTTTGCTGCAGCATGCCGGCAATGCAGCGATGCCGACCGTTTATGATGGCGGTCTTTGCCGGTGTGACCCATGACCGATTCCGTTCTGTGCGAGCGCCGCGGCGCCACCGCGTGGCTGATCCTCAACCGCCCGCAGGTGCACAACGCGTTCGACGACACGCTGATCGCCGCGCTTACCGATGCGCTCGAGGGCGTGGATGCCGATCCAGCCGTGCACCGCGTCGTGCTCACCGGTAACGGCAGCTGCTTCTCCGCCGGCGCCGACCTGAACTGGATGCGCGGCATGGCCAGCGCCAGCGCGCAGGAAAACCTCGACGACTCGCTGCGCCTGGCAAGGCTGATGCGCACCCTGCAGTTTTTATCCAAGCCCACCGTGGCGCGCGTCAACGGCGCAGCCTACGGCGGCGGCGTGGGCCTGGTCGCCTGCTGTGATATCGCCGTTGGCGTAGACACGGCCAAGTTCGCCCTGTCCGAGGTCAAGCTGGGCCTGGTGCCGGCGGTGATCTCGCCGTATGTCATTGCGGCGATCGGCCTGCGCGAGGCGCGTCGGCTATTCATCACCGGCGAAGTCTTTGAAGCGGATACGGCCGCGCGCATCGGCCTGCTGCACGCCGTGGTCGGCGGCAGCGAGCTGGACGAGGCGATCGAACGCCAGCTCTACCTGCTCGCCAAGGCCGGGCCGCAGGCGCAGCGCGAAGCGAAGCAGCTGGCCCTGCGCGTGGGCGGCAGCGACGTGGCGCAGGCCGAACGTATCGATACCGCCAACGCCGAACTGATCGCGCGGCTGCGCACCTCCGAAGAGGGCCAGCACGGCCTCGGCGCCTTTCTCGACAAGCGCGCGCCGCGCTGGGTTTCCCAGCAGTAATCACCGCATCACCATGGAAGCCGCCTGCTGTATGCCGTGGTCGTAACTGACGCTTCTCACGAGCCACGGCTCGAACGCCCTGCCCCGTTGCCATGCTGCGCCGCGCATCGGTTGCTGGCGCGTCATCTGATAACTTATCCGGCTTTGCAAGACCGCGCACACCCCAAGGATTCCGCATGTTCGAGCGCGTACTGATTGCCAACCGCGGCGAGATCGCCTGCCGCGTGATCCGCACCTGCCGGCGCCTCGGCATCCATACCATTGCCGTTTACTCCGAAGCAGACGCCGACGCCCAGCACGTTCGGCTGGCCGATGAGGCGTGGCCGATCGGCGGCCCGCGTCCGGCCGACTCGTATTTGCGCGGCGACGTGATTCTGGACGTGGCGAAAAAATCCCGCGCGCAGGCCATCCATCCCGGCTACGGATTTCTCTCCGAGAACACCGCCTTCGCCCGCGCCTGCGCGGCGGCCGGTGTCTTGTTCATCGGCCCCAGGCCGGAGAGCATCGACGCGATGGGCTCCAAAGCCGCCGCCAAGGCGCTGATGGAAAGCCACGCCGTGCCGCTGGTCCCGGGTTACCACGGCGAAAACCAGGACGCCGCTCACCTCGCCGAGCAGGCGCGCAAGACCGGCTTTCCGCTGATGATCAAGGCCGCTTCGGGCGGCGGCGGCAAGGGCATGCGCATCGTGCGCGAGGAAAAGGCATTTGCCGATGCGCTGGCCTCGGCCCAGCGCGAATCGGCCAGCGCCTTTGGCGACACGCGGGTCATTCTGGAGCGCTACGTCGAGCATCCGCGGCATATCGAATTCCAGGTGTTCGGCGACACCTTCGGCAACGTAATCCACCTCAACGAGCGCGAGTGCTCGGCCCAGCGGCGTTATCAGAAAGTGCTGGAGGAGACGCCCTCGCCCTTCCTCGACGACGCTCGCCGTGCGGCCATGGGTGAAGCAGCCGTGGCGGCGGCCAAGGCGGTCGACTACGTCGGCGCCGGCACCATCGAATTCATCGTCGCCACCAGCGGCGAATTCTTTTTCATGGAAATGAATACGCGCCTGCAGGTCGAGCATCCAGTCACCGAGATGACGCTCGGGCTCGATCTGGTCGAATGGCAGCTGCGTGTGGCCGCCGGCCAGCCGCTGCCTCTGCGGCAGGAGCAGATTCACGCCCACGGCCACGCGATCGAAGTGCGCCTGTACGCCGAAGACCCCGAC
>CBAAAD010000115.1:0-7853 GCA_964658785.1 uncultured Methylobacterium sp. | reverse complement strand
TTGGCCAGCTCGGCCTCAAGCAGATGGGTGATGTCGTACGCTGATTCGCTCATGCGGAAGGCAATGCAATAGCCTTGCCAACCATCCCCCGTGGAATACCTCGGCACTTTTTTGCGCCGACTTTCGCCGCGTCATCCTCCGGATCGGCCTCCACGGCGCTTCCGTCGGCTCGACGCAGGGTGTAGAAAAGGCGTCGGGACTTCCGCTACGCCGTTATCTAATGACCGAGCCAACGCTGCTGATCCGTCTTGCCGAAGACGACGACGATTTCATTCTTTCGCTGGTGCCGCGCTTCGTGGATTTCACCCTGCCGCCGTGGCGACGACGGCACGAATGCATCGAGGGCATCCGCGACGACCTGCTGAAACATCTGGAGGACCAGCCGGCGAACAGCTACCTGTTCGTGGCCGAAAACGCGGATGGCGAACGTGTCGGTTTCATCCATCTGCAGCGCACGGCGGATTTCTTCACCGGGCGCAGCAATTGCCATATTTCCGATCTTGCCGTCGCGCCGCCGCATGAACGTCTGGGCGTGGGCAAGGCCCTGCTGGCGCACGCCGAGGCGTGGGCTCGCGAACACCACTGCCAACTGGTGACGCTGGCGGTGTTTCCAGGAAACGAGGCGGCGCGCGCGCTGTACGAATCCAGCGGCTACGCACCGGACCTGCTGCGACTGGCCAAACCGGTACGCTGAAAAACAAACGGCTGGCGCGACGCCGTTGGCGCTGCGCCAGCCGTTTGTTTTGACCGAGTCTCAGTTTACGGTGTCGCTGGCCGGGGCTTCGGCCAGCTCACGCTGCTCGAGTCGACGCGCAAGGCGATCGATGTTGGACAGCGAAAGCAGGTGCGCGAAAATCCAGCCGAATACGCCCTCCTTCGCAAACTCGTGCGTGGTCTTTTCGTCCAGCGTGCGCAGCTTTTCTTCGTCGACCACAAACAGACCGTTGAGGTTGATCGAACGGCTGTCCGGACTTTCCGGCGAGCCGCGCGTCAGGCGGATGTTGCGCGGTATCAGCAGGTCATGCTTGTTGAGCTGCTCGATGAACCAGCGCGTGCGCGCAATGTTCTGCTGGAAATCGCCGAGAAAGCCCACCGCCCGGGTCAACATTTCGGTGTCGGTACCGTCTTCATTGAACAGACGCTCCCCTTCGGTCTTGCTGAAACCGGCGTAGTCCTCATCGAGGAATACGGTCAGATCCTCACCCGGCTGACCCTCGGGCTTTTCAGCCAGCACAAACGGATAGCGGCGGATAAACGCGGGCAAGTACGTGTCGGGTGACCACTGACCCTCGGCGTCGATGTACAGGTTTTCGTCCTGGCGCAAACCGAGCAGGGCAATGGGGCCGGCGTCTTTCACATCGTTGCCGGCGAACACGATCAGCAGATCGCGCGCGGCAATGGCAAATTCCGTGCCGGTAAGCGGCACCGAGTGTGCCTTCGCGGCGAACTTCAGGTTCGGCACGCCCTTCAGGCGCAGATCCTTGTGGTCGACGCGATTGAGCGGAACCGGGCGCTCGTAAAAAAGAACTTCAGCCACGTTGCCTACCTCTGCCCCGCCGTGCCGGAGCCGCCACCAAAGCGACTCCTCCCATAACCCGGCGTCGGGTCATTGTTGATTGCCAACTATATCAGTGGCGCTGCAGGTGGGCGACTTGTCGCAGCCAGCCGCGTGCCGGTAGCGGCCAACCGATGATCAGCGGGTGGCAAGGTCAGCTGCCGAACGGTCCCGCCCTAGCATGCGAATTGCAATCAAAGTGTTCTATGCTGGCCGAGATGACGCATCCTGCTTGTTGTAACGCTCTCTGACGCTTTGGCTGAAGGACGATCTGCATGCTTATGGAAGTCCCGCTCACAGAAGTTCCCACCCGTGCCGATATCCATGCCACCCGCGTGCTCTCGCTCGATGCCACCGGGCGCATCCTGGACTGGATCAGCTGGCAGGAGGCGGTTTGTCTCTACGTCCGCAATGCCGTCGCCTGGACCCTCGGCGACCCCTGCCTGACCGTACACGGCGGCATCAACCGTCTGCATGGCGAACAGAGCCTGATGCACCTGCATCCGATCGTCGCCAGCACCGGCCACTGCCGCGACCACGCGATCGACCCCGCGCCGGCGCTGACCAATACCGCCCTTTTTGCCCGCGACCGCCATCTTTGCCTTTACTGCGGCAACCACTTCAACCGCGGCGAGCTCACCCGTGATCACGTGCTGCCGATTTCCAAAAACGGCGCCGACGCCTGGGAAAACGTAGTCAGCGCCTGCCTTCACTGCAACCTGAAAAAGAGCAACCGTACCCCGCAGCAGGCCAATATGCCGCTGCTGGCGGTGCCGTACCGCCCCAGCTGGGTCGAACATCTGATCCTTTCCAATCGCAACATCCTGGCTGATCAGATGGAGTTTCTGGTCAACCATCTGCCGCGCAACCGGCGGCCGGCGTCGGCACAAGCTTTCGCTTAATTCCCTCGGCAGGCCTCAGTCCGGCTCGGCTGCCAGCGCCTTCTCCACGTTGTTCAGCTCGCTGCGCCCCTTGTCGGCCGGCCGGCAGTAGTGACTGCGGATTCGGGCGAGGGTTTCGTCGTCGAGTTCTTCCAGAGTGAGCAGCGCGTTGTGCGCGGCTGCTGCGGATCAGCTCGTCGAGCTAGATCTGCACGGCCGCACCGTCGCGGTTCTGGGTATTCTGGATCAGAACCACCATAAGGTACGTGATGATGGTGGTCCCGCTATTGATGACCAACTGCCAGGTATTGCCAAAGTGGAACACGGGCCCGGTTTCAGCCCAGACCAGCACGATCAATACAGCCGCGAGGAAAGCGGCAGGCCTGCCGGCCGAGGATGAGTTGGCTGCGGCAAAACGGCGAAACATTGACGACGCACTCATGTAACACTCCTTAAAAAGTGGAATACGTCCGCCAGCCGGGCATTCGCGGCCCCTGGGCGCACTCGCGTGAGCCCCTACCATAGCCGCCAGCCATCGCCTTTGCCGCGCGCCGCCCTTGCCCCGCCCTGCCGCTGGACCAACAATACGCAGATGACCGAGATTTCCCGCTACCCGCTCCTCGACAACATCGACACACCCGTCGATCTCCGCCGCGTATCCGACGATCAGCTGCCGGCGGTGGCCGACGAGCTGCGCCAGTATCTGATCGAGGCGGTCGCCAGCTCCGGCGGGCACTTCGGCGCCGGGCTCGGCGTGGTCGAGCTGACCGTGGCGCTGCATTACGTGTTCAACACGCCGGTCGACCGCCTGGTCTGGGACGTCGGCCACCAGTGCTACCCGCACAAGATCCTCACCGGCCGCCGCAGCCGCATCACCACTATCAAGAAGAAGGACGGCCTGGCGCCGTTCCCGCGCCGCGAGGAAAGCGAGTACGACACCTTCGGCGTCGGCCACTCGTCCACGTCCATTTCCGCGGCCCTGGGCATGGCCATCGCGGCGCAGCGCAAGGGTGACAACCGCAAGGTCGTGGCGGTGATCGGGGACGGCGCGATGACCGCCGGCATGGCCTTCGAGGCGCTGAACCACGGTGGCGACGTCGAGCCGAACATGCTGGTGGTGTTCAACGACAACGGCATGTCGATCAGCGAAAACGTTGGTGCGCTGACCAAGATGATGGCGCGCGCGATGGCCAGCCAGACCCTGAACACCTGGCGCGAGCGGGCGAAGCGGGCGATACCCAAGCAGTCGTTCTTCGGCCGCTGGTTCAAGCGCTGGGAGGAGCACGCCAAGGGCATGTTCGTACCCAGCACGCTGTTCGAGGAGCTCGGCTTCCACTACACCGGCCCGATCGACGGCCACAACCTTCCGCAGCTGCTGCACGCGCTGCGCACGGTGAAAAATCTGCCCGGCCCGCAGCTGCTGCACGTGATCACCACCAAGGGCAAGGGCTACGCGCCGGCCGAGCAGGCGCAGATCGAATACCACGCAGTCGGCCCGTTCGATCCGCAGGCGGGACTGGCCAAGAAGTCCGCGCCGGCCAAACCGACCTATACCGACATTTTCGGCGACTGGCTGTGCGACATGGCGGCCGGCGACGATCGCCTGCTGGGCATTACCCCGGCAATGCGCGAGGGCTCGGGTCTGGTACGTTTTTCCAAGGAATATCCGCAGCGCTACTTCGACGTGGCCATCGCCGAGCAGCACGCGGTGACGCTGGCGGCCGGCATGGCCTGCGAGGGCGCCAAGCCGGTGGTGGCGATCTACTCCACTTTCCTGCAGCGTGCTTACGATCAGGCGATCCATGACGTTGCACTGCAGAATCTGGACGTCACCTTTGCGATCGATCGCGCTGGCGTGGTGGGTCCGGATGGCGCGACGCACTCCGGTACCTTCGACCTGTCCTTTCTGCGCTGCCTGCCGAACATGGTGATCATGGCGCCGGCCGATGAAAACGAGTGCCGCATGATGCTCAGCACCGGTTTTGAGTACGCGGGGCCGGCGGCGATTCGCTACCCGCGCGGCAACGGGCCGGGCGCCGCCATCCACAAAAACCTCGACACGCTGCCGATCGGCAAGGCCGAACTGCGCCGGCGCGGGCACGGTATCGCCTTGCTGAGCTTCGGCACCATGCTGGCGCCCGCCACCACCATTGCCGCCGAAATCGACGCCACCCTGGTCAACATGCGCTTCGTGAAACCGCTGGACGAGGCAATGCTGCTGGAACTGGCCAAGACCCACGATGCCTTCGTCACGCTGGAAGACAACGCCGTCGCCGGCGGCGCCGGCTCGGGCGTGGCCGAGTGTCTGGCCGCGCACGGCATCGTCAAGCCGATCCTGCATCTCGGCCTTCCGGACGTCTATCTGGAACACGGCAGCCGCGAGGAAGTGCTGACCATGGCCGGACTCGACCTGCCAAGCATTCGCCATGCGATAAAGGCGCGCTTTCCGCAGCTGACGACAATCGCCAGCGCGGGCTGAGCCGTCACGTTTAACTTGAGCCACGCCGATGCGCGCGGCTTTTATCAAACGCGCCCGCCGCTGACGCGGTCACGCTGTTCCAGATCCTGCGCGGTAAACACCTTGATGTAGCCCGCCGCTTCCAGCAGGTGGCGCACGGCTTCGCCCTGATGCCAGCCGTGTTCGAGCAGCAGCCAGCCGCCGGGCTCCAGATGCGCGAGCGCATCGGTGATGATGCGGCGGATATCGTGCAGGCCATCCCTGCCCGAGACCAGCGCGCTCTCCGGCTCGAAGCGCAGGTCTCCGCGCGCGAGATGCGGGTCACTGGCTTCGATATACGGCGGATTGGACACGATCAGCGCGAACCGCTGAAAAATCAGCGGCGTCAGCCAGTCGCCCTGGACGAAGTCGACGTTGGTGATACCCAGGCGTCGTGCGTTGGTTATGGCGACGGCCAGCGCCGCCGTGCTGGCATCCGTGGCCGTGATGCCGGCCTGCGGCCGCGCGCTGGCAATCGCCAGCGCAATCGCACCGCTGCCGGTGCCCAGATCGGCCACCTGTGCGGTCGTGCCGCGCGGCAGGCGTTCCAGCGCCAGCTCGACCAGCAACTCCGTTTCGGGGCGGGGAATCAGCGTGTCCGGCGTGACCTCGAGATCCAGCGACCAGAAGCCCTGGCGACCGGTGATGTACGCCACCGGCTCGCCCTTGACCCGCCGCTCGACCAGCGCGGCATACACCGTCTGGACGTCTATATCCACTTCGTCATCGGCATGCGAAATAAACCAGCTGCGCGACTTTCCCAGCGCGTGCAGCAGCAATATCTCGGCATCGATGCTCTCGTCGAGACGCTGCATGGCGTCGGTGAGCACGCTGCGCACATCGGACATTCGGTGACTCCTCGTTACGACGAAATGATGATCACTGCAAGCTTACGCACTCCCGCCACGGCATCGGTAAATCACCGAGCGCGATGCGCCGCTACCTGTTCAAATGAACCGCATGTGCGTGAGCTTCCCGCGCCATCGGTGGCAAGATCCGCCAAAGCCCCGCCGATTCTTGGAGTCGAGAAACCGGGCAGCCCACTGCAACTGCCGATTTACTCGGCGTCCGCACCGCTCGAAATCCCGAGTCATACACACAGTGTAAGGGCTACACGAGTGGTATACGGGGCGCGCTGCATCCTGCGACGCCGCGCTCACGTATTTATGTCCACACCGAAGGAGACCGCCTGCAAGAACCTGCGGCAAGAGCGGTAATCGACTTCAATGAAGCAAGGAAAATGCATGCCGTTTGACAAAGAGGCGTCGCCACCACGCCCGCGCCGCGCGAGCTTTCTTACCGCGATTTTGCTGGCGCTCGGCGCCGGACTGCTGGCCGGTTGCCAGGCGACGTTCTTCGCCGGGCTGAACGCGACCAGCCGGCACGGCGACGTGGTCATCGACCACGACGTAACGTTCGATCCGGAACATGGCCTGGCGATGGATATCTACCGCCTGCCGCATACCGAGCATGCGCCGGTGGTGGTGTATTTCTACGGCGGCAGCTGGAAATCCGGCAAGCGCCAGTGGTATCGCTTTGTCGGCGAGGCGCTGGCCAAACGCGGCATGGTGGTGATGATTCCGGACTACCGGCTGTGGCCGAAGGTGAAACTGGACGGCTTCATGCAGGACGGCGCCCGCGCCGTCGCATGGACGCATGCGCACGCTGGCGAATACGGCGGCGACAGCCATGAGCTGTTCGTGATGGGTCACTCCGCCGGCGCGCATATCGCCGCCTTGCTGGCCACAGACGATGAGTGGCTCGCCGCCGACGGCATGCACGCGAAGCAGCTGGCGGGGTTTATCGGGCTGGCCGGACCGTACGATTTTCTGCCGCTGAAGGATCCGGATTTCGTCGACATGTTCGGCCCCACGCACGAAGCGCAGCTGCGCTCGCAGCCGGTGCATTTCGTCAACGGCGACGAGCCGCCGATGCTGCTGATGCAGGGCACCACAGACAAGATCGTGTGGCCGCGCAACACGCTGTCGCTGGCGGCGGCGATGCGGCGCGAGCACGAATCGGTGGAGGTGAAACTTTACCCGGACATCGGCCATTTCGCGCTGCTGTTTTCGCTGTCCGAGCAGTTCCGCAGCAAGGCGCCGGCGCTGAACGACACGGTGGATTTCATCCATGCGCAGGTGGCGCAGCGGCGTCAGGCGTCCGCACCGACGGCACGCTAAAACGGAACGTCACCATAAAAAACGCCGGGCGTTGAAGCCCGGCGTTTTGTTTGCGGCGGCCAGTCTCAGCCGAATATCCGAGCGATCAACGAAGGATGGAGGCCGGATCCTGTTTGGCCTTGAGCGCGCTGCACAGCTGGATCGACTCACTGGTTTGCGCCAGGCCACGGTCGATGCCGGCCGCGTCTTTTACGCGCGGCGTGAAGAACGCCTGCACGCGACCGACCTCCGCGGTCGAGCAGCCGCCGCCCGCCGCAAGACGCGGCAGGTAGCCGCCGGCAAAGCTGCCGGTGCGCGCCAGAATCTGCGGATAGTGCGCGGTGAACCAGGCCCACAGTGCGTCACGCTGGGTCTGCGTGTCACGGCCGGCGCGCAGCAGCGACGCCATCTCGCCCACCTTGACCGGTTTGCTCAAGGCAAAGTCGCGCACTTCGTTGGTGAGCGCAGGGTCTTCCACGCTGGCCAGACCGGCCAGCATGCTGTTGCGCAGCGCGGCGTCGCTGGTCTGCGGCAGTTCGGCGATCAGCGCATCGACCACCGGCTTGCCCTTTTCCTGCACCGCCACGCCCAGCGCGTCACCGAGCAGATCGGGATCGGCGGCAGTGAGATTCAGACGTCCATTCGGCTGACGCTTGAGCGCGGCCTCGCCCTGCTTCAGCAGCTCGGCGCGCACTTCGGGCAGCTTGTACTGCAGGCCCAGCGCGCCGGCCAGGGCGCTGCGCAGCAGCGCGTCGTCGCCG
>CBAAAD010000114.1:0-7897 GCA_964658785.1 uncultured Methylobacterium sp. | reverse complement strand
GACGACAAAGCCGGTGGCGATGATCAGCGCCATCAGCGACAGGTTGTCGATCGAATAACCCAGCTGGTACATCACCGCCAGCGTGCCGATCAGCGAAACGGGCACCGAAATGCTCGGGATGATCGTGGCCGGCACGTTGCGCAGGAACACGAAGATCACCAGCACCACCAGCACGATCGCCAGGATCAGCTCGAACGCCGCATCGGAAACGGACGAACGAATCACGCCGGTGCTGTCCGACACGATCTCCACCTTCATGCCCGCGGGCAGGGTGGATTCCAGCTGCGGCAGCTGCTGCTTGATCTGGTTGACCGTGGCGATGACGTTGGCGCCCGGCTGGCGCTGCACGTTGAGCACGATCGCCTGGGTAGTGTTGTACCAGGCGCCCTGCTCGGTGTTCTGCGCCGACTGGGTCACGCGCGCCACGTCACGCAGATAAACCGGCGCGCCGTTCTGATACGACACCACCGTGGCGAGGTAATCCTTCGGGTCCTGGATCTGGTCGTTGCCGTTGATCGTGTAGTCGAGATCCGGGCCGTCGAAGTTGCCCTTGGGCTGGCTCACGTTGACGTTGGCGATCAGCGAGCGCAGGTCGTCGATATTGAGCCCGTACGCCGCGAGCTTCTGCGGATCGGCCTCGATGCGCACGGCGGGCACGTTGCCGCCGGCCGGCGTCACCAGTCCCACGCCCGACACTTCGGAGATCTTGGCGCCAAGCCGGTTGTTGGCGGCGTCCTGCAGCTGCGGCAGCGACATCGAGTTGGAGGTGACGGCCAGCGTGAGAATCGGCTGGTCGGCCGGGTTCACCTTGGCGTAGGTCGGCGGCGCGGGCAGGCCGGTGGGCAGCAGGCTGTTGGAGGCGTTGATCGCCTCCTGCACGTTCTGCTCGGCGATATCGAGGTTGAGCGACAGGTTGAACTGCAGCGTGATGACGGACGCGCCGGCCGAGCTGCTCGACGTCATCTGCTGCAGGCCGGGGATCTCGCCCAGCTGCACTTCCAGCGGCGCGGTCACCGTGGTGGCCATCACGGTCGGGCTGGCGCCGGGATAGAACGTCTGGATCTGGATCGTCGGGTAATCGACGCCGGGCAGCGACGACACCGGCAGAAACTTCACCGCGACCAGACCGACCATCACCACGGCGATCATCAGCAGCGATGTGGCCACCGGCCTGAGGATAAACAGGCGGGAAATATTCATCGGATCGCCTGCCTGCCGGTTACGAGGCGCTGTCGGCGGAGGCGTGTTTCCGCTTTCCAGGCGGCGGCTGTGCGCTGGTGCCGGCGGAGGCCGGCGCCTCACTGCTGGCAGCTTGCGCAGGACTGGCCGACTTTGCGGAAGCGATCTTGATCTTGGCGCCGTCGCTGAGACGGTCCATGCCGTCGGTCACCACCCGCTGACCGGCGGATAGCCCGGAGAGGATGACGGTATTTTTGCCGTCGCTCGGTCCCTGCGTGATCTTGTGCACCGAGACGGTGTTGTCGCTGCCCACCAGATAAACGTAATCGCCGGGTGCGCCGCTTTGCACCGCCGGTGTCGGCACCAGCACCACGTTCTGCAGCGTATCGACCAGCAGCTTCACGTTGACAAACTCGCTCGGAAACAGCGCTTCGTCATCATTGGCAAAGGTCGCACGCAGGCTTACCGTGCCGGTGCCGGTGGCCATCTGATTGCCCAGTGCATACAGCGACCCAGTGGCGATCTGCTTGGTGTTGTCGCTGTTGTAGACCGTCACGGGGAGCTTGGCGTGGGGGCTGTTGAAGCGTTCCAGCACCTTGCTCAGCGCGTTCTGCGGGACGGTGAACTGCACCGTGGTCGGCTTCATCGTGGTGATGGTGACAATCCCCGGCGAGGTCGACTGCGTGACGTAATTGCCCGGATCGACCAGTCGAAGTCCCACGCGACCGGCCACCGGTGCGGTGATGTGGCAGTAAGTGAGGTCCAGGTCGTACTGCGCAATGCTGGCGCGATCGGACTGCACCGCGGCCTCGTCCTGCTGCACGGTGAATTTCTGGTCGGCAAAGGTCTGCTCGGCGATCGACTTCTGCTCGTGCAGTTGCGTATAGCGGGCCAGGTCGGCGCGGGCCTGCGCCAGCGTGGCCTGATCTTTCGCCAGCGTGGCCTGCGCCTGCTGCTTGCTGATTTCGTACTGACGCGGATCGATCTGCGCCAGGAACTGACCCTTGCTCACGTCCTGGCCTTCCCGATAGCCGACGGCCGTGAGGTAACCGCTCAGCTGCGGCAGCACGTTGACCGTGGCGATCGGTGTCACCGTGCCGAGCTCGCTGAGGGTTTCCGGCATGCTGCCAAGGGTTGCCGTAGCCGCGCCGACCACCTGAGGTGGCGTACCGACGCGCGCTTTTTTCCCATTCAGCAGGTGGAAAACCACGACGAACGCGAGGACAACGATCACCAGAATCGCGATCCATAGCCCGCGTCGTTTGCGAGGCGGGTGGCCGGCTGCTGTGGGGGGCGGGGCGCTCATGCGCCTGCTGCCTGGTATGAGTGCTGGTATGCGTGCGTCACGAAAGCGCTTTCACTAATCAAAACAGCGTCGTCCTGGACGGCGCCGGCCGTCATGCGTGGGGTATCGCAGAGCGTAGTCACGGAGGGGGCTTCAACGGCTGAATGCCGATCTGGTTGACTGGCCGCAAACGTGACTTGCCGCCATGGTCGCCGATCCGCATGCCGTGTGGGTGAATTGCCGCACTAGCGCTGCGTACACGTTGACAGGTTCATGCTGCGGGTGCAGCACGTCCACGCGTCCAGCATCTTTGGATTTCTCCCTGTTTATTGCTGCGATATGGACTTGCCAGACCATTTGGTGTACCATCTAGTTCATTAAAAGGCCGAGAACTTGTGCGGCCTTTGGCACTCATAGATATCGAGTGCTAAATTGTCATTCTGTTTTGGAGGTTCGACCCATGTCTCAGTCTTTGGTGACCGCCAGCCTGCCACTGCCCAGCGTCGTAGGTAGCCTGGACGCATATATCTCGGCCGTTCACCGTATTCCGGTGCTGACGGTGGAAGAGGAGCAGTCGCTGTCGCGCGACTTCCTCGAAGAGGCCAATCTTGCTTCAGCCAAGAAGCTGGTCATGTCGCACCTGCGTTTTGTTGTGCACGTGGCGCGCGGCTACAGCGGCTACGGTCTGCAGCTGGCCGACCTGATCCAGGAAGGCAACATCGGTCTGATGAAGGCCGTGAAGCGCTTCGACCCGGATCAGGGCGTGCGTCTGGTCAGCTTTGCGGTGCACTGGATTCGTGCCGAAATGCACGAGTTCATCCTGAAGAACTGGCGCATCGTCAAGGTCGCCACGACCAAGGCGCAGCGCAAGCTGTTCTTCAACCTGCGCAAGAGCAAGAAGCGCCTGGGCTGGATGAACGCCGCCGAGGTCAGCACCGTGGCAAAGGATCTGGGCGTGCCCGAGGCGACGGTGCGCGAGATGGAGTCGCGCCTGTCCGGTCGCGACATCGGCTTCGAGGCGCCGACCGACGCCGACGACGATGCCAAGCCGGCACCGGCCGCGTTCCTGATCGACGAAGGCGCCGATCCATACGAGAACGTGTCCGACGCCGACCACGCCGACAACCAGATGCAGAACCTGACCGACGCGCTGGCACATCTGGACGAGCGTTCGCGCCACATCGTCCAGCGCCGCTGGCTCGACGATGACAAGGCCACACTGCAGGATCTGGCCGACGAGTACGGCGTTTCTGCCGAGCGCATTCGCCAGGTCGAGGCCAACGCGATGAAGAAGATGCGTACGCTGTTCGCCGCCTGAGCACTGGCGCATCGCTGACGACGAACGGCCTCCTTCGGGAGGCCGTTTCGTTATGCTAGCCGCTGGCTTTCCTGCATAGATCCACGCCGATGCCGCGCATTCTGGTGATCGAAGACGACGACGTGACCGCCCGGGAAATTGCGGCGGAGTTGACCAGTCACGGCATCGACGTCGATCGCATCGCCGATGGCAGCGAAGGCCTGCTGCGTGCGGCTGACCCCTGCTACGACGCCATCACGCTCGACATGATGCTGCCCGGCATGGATGGCCTCAGCGTGGTGACCCGACTGCGCGCGCAGGGCGTGGCCACGCCGGTGCTGATGATCAGCGCGCTGTGCGATGTGGACGAACGCGTGCGCGGCCTGCGCGCCGGTGGCGACGATTACCTCACCAAGCCCTTTGCGCCGGACGAAATGCTGGCGCGTGTCGAAGTGCTGTTGCGCCGGCACCGCCCGCAGTCGCCGCAAACCGTGCTGTCGGTTGCCGATCTGGAGCTGGATCTGGTGCGCCATGTGGCGCGCCGCGCTGACAAGGAGCTGTCGCTGCTGCCGACCGAATTCAAGCTGCTCGAATTCCTGATGCGGCACGCGGGTCAGGTGCTTACGCGCACGATGATTTTTGAAACCGTGTGGGGTTTCCACTTCGATCCGGGCACCAACCTTATCGATGTCCATATCGGCCGGCTGCGCCGCAAAATCGATGCGGCGGGTCTGGCGCCGTTGATCCACACCGTGCGCGGCTCGGGGTACAGCCTTGCGCAGACTGACTGAACGATGGCGCTCTACCACGGGTCGCCTGATCATGATCTACGGCGTCTTTTTTGCGCTGTGGGGCGGCGTGGTGATCGGCCTGATCTACTGGCAGGCGGCCAGCTACCTGGGCCGCGTTTCGGACGATCTGATTGGCCGCCAGGCCGCGTACTTCTCCATGCTTGATGAGCCAACCCGGCTGCGTGCGCTGAAGGACTACGACACGCTGGAAACGCGCCAATTGAATGCGTGGGGCGTGTTCGATGCGCAGGGCCGGTATCTCTCCGGCACGATCACGACGCTACCGGCCACGGTGCCGGTCAATGGTGCAGTTGCGCTGCTGGCGCGCGGTGTATCGCGTAACGATGGCAGCCGGGGCGACCATGGCCGCGTGCGCGCCGCCGCCGTGCGGCTGCACGACGGGCGCATTCTGCTGATTACGCGCGACACCAGCATCGTCGACCGCATCGGTACCATCGTGCTGCAGGCGCTCCTGTGGGGGCTGTCGCTCACCGTCATTCCGGGTTTTTTCGGCGGCTGGCTGCTCAGCCGAGGGCCGTGGCATCGTGTGCACGCCATACGCGATGCGACGCTGCCGATCATGCAGGGCAACTTGTCGCAGCGCCTGCCGGTGGGTCGCCGCGGCGACGAGCTGGACATGCTCGCAGGCATCGTCAACGCGATGCTCGATGAAATCGAGCGCCTCCTCGGCGAGGTCAAAGGCGTATGCGACAACATCGCGCACGATCTGCGCACGCCACTGACCCGCTTACGCTCGCGGCTATACCGCATGCAGCAGCAGTTTGCCGAGGGCAGCGAGGAAAATGCCGCGCTGGATGCGTGCATGATCGACATTGACGGGCTGCTCGATCGTTTCCGCGCGCTGCTGCGTATTTCCGAACTGGAAAACCAGCGCCGCCGCGTCGGTTTCGACGAGGTTGACCTGGCCGAAATTCTGCGCGAGGTGCATGCGCTATACCTGCCGCTGGCGGAGGATCGCGGCCAGCAGCTGGCACTGGAGCTTCCCGTGCTTGCGCGCATTCATGCCGATCGGCATCTGCTGCTGGAGGCGCTGAGCAACCTGGTCGGCAACGCGATCAAGTTCACCCCGGCGGGCGGCCTGGTGGAAATACGCGCGCGTGCTGCCGACGACGGACCATGGGTCGACGTCAGCGATAGCGGGCCCGGTATTCCAGCGGACCAGCGCGATGCGGTGATCCGGCGCTTTTACCGCGCCGAGAGCAGCCGCAGCACGCCCGGTTCGGGCCTCGGGCTGAGCATTGTCAGCGCCATTGCCCGGTTGCACGGCTACACGCTGCAGATCGCCGGTAACGAGCAGGGGGCCCGGCTGAGCCTGCACTGCCGTGATGCCCCAGGCGGGTGAACGTGTTGGACACACGACGACGGGTAAATTGACGGCCGGTTTATTTGCCTGCCAAGTTCGTCCACGGCCCGCCCATGCTGGCGCATGAAAATATCTTCATGCGTTGAATCAGCGGGGGGTCGGTGCCGCATGGCAAAATTCGCCGCTACGCAACATCATCGCGGGATACTCCATGCAGGCCCTCGTTCGGATCGCGCTATCGCGACCCTACACTTTCGTCGTTCTGGCCTTGCTGATCCTGATCATCGGTCCGCTCTCGGCGATGCGCACGCCGACCGATATTTTTCCGGAGATCAACATCCCGGTGATCGCCGTGGTGTGGCAGTACACCGGCCTGCCGCCGGACCAGATGGAAGGCCGTATCACCTCGCCGTACGAGCGCGTGCTCACCACCACGGTCAACGACGTCGAGCACATTGAGTCGAAGTCGATCGCCGGCTTCGGCATCGTCAAGATTTTCTTTCAGCCGACCGTCAACGTGGCCACCGCCAACGCGCAGGTCACCGCGGTTTCGCAAACCCTGCTGCGGCAGCTGCCGCCCGGCACCACTCCGCCGCTGATCCTCAACTACAGCGCGTCGACCGTGCCTATCATCCAGCTGGCGCTGTCCGGCAAGGGCCTGAGCGAACAGAATCTGGGCGATCTGGCGCTCAACATCCTGCGTCCACAGCTGGTGTCGGTGGCCGGCGCGGCGGTGCCGTATCCGTACGGCGGCAAGATCCGTCAGGTGCAGATCGATGTGGACCCCGCGGCGCTGCAGGCGCGCGGGCTGTCCGCCAACGACGTGGCCAGTGCACTGGCGGCGCAAAACCTGATCACCCCCGTGGGTACGCAGAAGATCGGCGACTTCGAATACACCCTGCAGCTCAACAATGCGCCCGATGAGCTGGAAGGCCTGGCCAATCTCCCGGTGAAGACCGTCAACGGCACCACGATCTATATCCGCGATGTGGCGCACGTGCTGGATGGCAGTCCGCCGCAGACCAATATCGTGCATGTCGATGGTGGCCGATCGGTGCTGATGAGCGTGCTGAAAAACGGCTCGGCGTCGACCCTCGCCATCGTGGCTGGCGTGCGCCAGCGGCTGGAAGACGCCAAGGCGACGGTGCCGGACAATCTCAAGGTCACGCCCATCGGCGATCAGTCCATTTTCGTGCGTGCGGCAATCAGCGGCGTGGCGCGCGAAGGCGTCATCGCTGCGGCGCTTACCAGCCTGATGATCCTGCTTTTCCTCGGCAGCTGGCGCTCGACCGTCATCATTGCCGTGTCGATTCCACTGGCGATTCTCTCGTCCATCGCGGCGCTGTCGGCGATCGGTGAAACGCTCAATATCATGACCCTGGGCGGCCTGGCTCTGGCGGTCGGCATCCTGGTTGACGATGCCACGGTCACCATCGAAAGCATCACCTGGCACCTGGAGCAGGGCAAGGAAGTGGAGCAGTCGATTCTCGACGGCGCCCAGCAGATCGTGACACCGGCGTTCGTGGCACTGCTGTGCATCTGCATCGTGTTCGTGCCGATGTTTTTTCTCGATGGTGTGGCGCGCTTCCTGTTCGTGCCGATGGCCGAGTCGGTGATCTTCGCGATGATTGCCTCGTTCATTCTGTCGCGCACCCTGGTGCCGACGATGGCGAAATATCTATTGCACCCGCACGTGGACGAACACGGCAACCACGTCGAGGCGCCGCCCACGCGCAACCCGCTCGTGCGCTTCCAGCGCCGCTTCGAGGCGCGCTTCGAAAAAATCCGGGGCAGCTATCACGGCCTGCTGGCGCTGGCGGCGCAACACAGCCGCGTATTCGTGATCGGCTTCATGGCCTTCGTGGTGCTGTCGTTTGCGCTTGTGCCGACGCTGGGCCGCAATTTTTTTCCGGATGTCGATGCGGGGCAAATACTCATGCACGTGCGCGCACCGGTCGGCACGCGCCTTGAGCAGAGCGCGCAGCTGTTTGCGCGGATTCAGCAGAGCGTCAAAGGCATCA
>CBAAAD010000113.1:4895-7900 GCA_964658785.1 uncultured Methylobacterium sp. | reverse complement strand
CATCACCACCGGCGCGCCGATGCCGCGGCGGCTTACCTGCTTGAAGGTTTCAAATGCGCTTGTCGTGGCCATGCGTTGCTGCCCTGGTGGTGTGCTGCGTTGTTACGGTTCGCGGTAACGGCCCTGCAGGTCGGGATCGACCTCGGGTCGTGGCGGCGGCGGCGCGGGATCGCCCTGCTCGGTCGCCTGCCGCAGCTGATAGACGTAGGCAAGAATCTGCGCCACGGCGACATACAGCGCCGACGGAATTTCCTGCCCGAGCTGGGTGGTGGCATACAAGGCCCGCGCCAGCGGCGGCGCCTCGACCAGCGGAATGCGGTGCGCCGATGCGACCAGACGAATCTGCTGCGCCAGCACGTCGACGCCCCTGGCGACGACGCGCGGCGCGCGCATGCGGCCGTCGTCGTACTTCAACGCCACCGCAAAGTGAGTCGGGTTGACCACCACCACGTCCGCCTTGGGCAGCTCCTGCATCATGCGGCGGCGCGAAAGCTGCTGCGCCACCTGGCGAATGCGGTTTTTCAGTTCCGGACTACCGTCGCTGTCCTTGTGCTCGTCGCGCACTTCCTGCTTGGTCATGCGGTGACGACGGTTGTAGTCGAAACGCTGCCACAAGGCGTCGATGCCGCCGATGAAACCCAGTACGAGGCCAAAGGTGAGTCCGGCCTGGCCCAGCAGCTTGAGCATTTCGCCGATACCGGCACGCACCGTGCCGCTGCCGGTGGCCAGCACCGCGGATTCGGCGTGGCGCAGCAGCAGCACCAGCGCGCCGCCGATAAAGCCGAGTTTCAGCAGCGACTTGCCCAGCTCGACCAGACCATTGATGGAAAACATCCGGCCGATGCCGGCGATCGGATCGAGCCGATCAAATTTCGGTTGCAGTGCCTGTGCGCTGAAGCTCAGACCACCGAGCAGTACCGGAGCGGCCAGGGTACCCATCACGGTCGCCATGAGCACGGGCGACAGCAACGCGACAGCCTCGTGCCCGGCCGCGGACAGCGCGCGTAACGGCAGCTGATCGGTGAACAGCGCCTCGCGCGGATAGCTCATGCCCAGACGGTAAATCTGCCGGGCGTGGCGATACATTTCCTGGCCGTTCGCCAGCAGCGCGCTGACGCCAGCGAGCACAATCATGGCGCCACCGAGATCGCGCGAACGCGGCACCTCGCCTTTGTCGCGCGCATCCTGCAGGCGTTTTTCGGAGGCCTGTTCGGTGCGGTCTTCGTTTTCCTGATCGGCCATGCGCGCGCCTCAGCCGCCAAGCAGCTGACGCATCAGCGTCGATGCCACGCCCTGCAGCGCGGCGTATGCGCTGGCCAGACCGCGCATGGCCAGCCACAGCGCAATAAAGCCCATGCTGATGCTGATCGGAAAACCGACCGCAAAAAGATTCATCGACGGCGCCGAACGACTGATCGCGGCAAAGCCGATATTCACCAGCAGCAGCGCAGTCATCGCCGGCAGCGCCACACGAAAGGCCCCCGCAAAAAGATCGCCACCGGCAGCCACCACCGCCAGCAAGGCGTTGTTGCTCAGCCCCGTCATGCCCGGCGGCAGCGTGCGAAAGCTGTCGGCGAGCAGCGCGATCACCTGCAGATGGCCATTCATCGCCAGAAAAAGCAGGGTCACCAGCAGCAGGTAGAACTGACCCAGCACGGGCACGCTGCCGCCGGACGTGGGGTTGATCAGTTCGGCAAAACCCAGGCCCATGCTTTGACCGACCAGGATGCCGCCGTAGGACACGGCCTGAAACACCAGCTGCAGCACAAAGCCGACGCTGCCACCGATCAGCATCTGGCTGGCGATCGTGGCCACGCCGACGGCGCTGAACATATCGCGCTGCACCGGCGACAGCGGCGCCAGCACGAAGGTAAGCAGCACCACGGTCGCCACGCGGACTCGCCTCGGCACCACCGTGGCCCCGAAGATCGGCGCCACCAGGCAAAAGCCGCCCACCCGACCGAGCGACCACAGCATGCCGTTGAGCCAGCTCATCACCGTGGCCAGCTCCACGCTGCTCATTTGATCGCGTCGGGCAGGCCGACGATCAGCTGATGGGTGAACTGCACCAGCGTACGCAGCATCCACGGGCCGGCGATGAGGCTGACGATGGCCATCGCCATCAGCTTCGGAATGAAGCTCAGGGTCATCTCGTTGATCTGCGTGGCCGCCTGGATGATGCCGACCAGCAGACCCACCGCCAGCGCGGTGAGCAGCATCGGCGCGGCCACCAGCATCGCCACATAGAGCGAGTGCTGGCCGAACTGGAGTACCCATTCCGGCGTCATGTGTAGAAACTCCCGGCTAGCGTTCCAATCAGCAGTGACCAGCCGTCGACCAGCACGAACAGCATGATCTTGAAGGGCAGCGAGATGATGGCCGGCGAGACCATCGCCATACCCATCGACATCAGCACGCTGGCCACCACCAGATCGATGATCAGAAACGGAATGAACAGCAGAAAGCCCATCTGGAAAGCGGTTTTCAGCTCGCTGGTGAGAAACGCCGGCATCGCCACGCGAAACGGCACGTCATCCTTGCTGGCGTAGGGCTTCTCCTTGGCCAGGTGCGTGAACAGCTGCAGATCGGCGTCGCGCGTCTGGTCCAGCATGAAGTGCTTGAACGGCGCGGCCGCCGCCGGGATCGCCTGCCCGGCGTCCATCTGATGATCCATGTAGGGTTTCACACCGTCCGCATAGGCGTGGTTGATCACCGGCGACATCACGAACAGCGTCAGGAACAAGGCCAGCCCGAGCAGCACCTGATTGGGCGGCGTCGATTGCGTCGCCAGCGCCTGACGCAAAAAGCTAAGCACGATGATGATGCGCGTGAACGACGTCATCATCAGCAGCACGGCCGGCAGCATGGTCAGCGCCGTCATCAGCGCCAGCGTCTGCAGCGACAGGCTCCAGTTCTGACCGCCGCCGACGTTCTGCACGGTCAACACCGGGATGCCCGCCGACGGCGTCTGCGCGATCGGCGCCACCGGCGCGATCGCGCTGCTC
>CBAAAD010000113.1:0-4885 GCA_964658785.1 uncultured Methylobacterium sp. | reverse complement strand
ACAGCAGCAACAGCAGCAGCAGGCGCAGGGTTCGAGAGTTCATCAGCGGCGCCTCCAGCGACTGAGCACGTCGCCGAAGCTCGGCGTCAGCGCCGGCTCGGCGGTGGCCGTGGGCGCCACGCCGTCGTAAACATGCAGCGTCCGCACCCCGCCCGTGCCCACGCCAATCAGCAGCCGCTTGCCATCGGCGTCCAGCAGCATCACCCGCTCGCGCGTGCCGACCGACAGCGTCTCCAGGCAGCGCAAGCGGCGGCCGCCGGTGAACTGGCGCGCCTGCAGCCGGCGGCTCATCCAGCCGGCCACAAAAATCAGCAGCACGATGCCGACCAGACTCAGCACGACGCGCAGCAGTTCGCCACCGACATCCATATCGGGCGTGCTCGACGCAGCCATTGGCAACGCGACGGACAGCATGCTCATCGCAGCTTGCGCACGCGTTCGGACGGGCTGATGACATCGGTCAGGCGGATACCGAACTTTTCGTTGATCACCACCACCTCGCCATGCGCCACCAGCGTGCCGTTGACGAAAACGTCCAGCGGTTCACCGGCGGCCCGGTCGAGCTCCACCACCGAGCCCTGATTGAGCTGCAGCAGATTGCGGATGCTGATGCGCGTGCGACCCACTTCCATCGCCAGCGTCACCGGCACGTCGAGAATCATGTCCAGACTGACGTCGGTACCCTCGCCCGACGCCTCGCTCAAGGCATCGAATTCGAGTCGTCCGTCGTTCGGGGAAAGCGGGCTACCGGACAGGGGGCCGCTCTCGATGTTCTGGCTCATGGGACTTTCTCTTGGCTAAGTTCGGGGGTTGGGCGCAGTTCACGACGACGCACCTGGGATTGGAATCGCACCGCATACCGGCCGCCGGATTGCCCGTAACGGCCGCGGAATACGGGGATGTCTTCGGCGAACACGGTGGTCAGTTCCGGCAGGCTCAGCGGGATCACGTCGCCGACGCGAAGCGACAGGAAATCGCCGATATTCATCTGGGTTTCCAGCAGCAGCGCGCTGATGTCGAGCTCGGCATCCATCACTTCTTCGTGCAGGCTGTTGATCCAGCGATCGTCGCGCTCCACCCGATCGCTTTGCACGCCCGCGTCCAGCGTCGTCCTGATCGGCTCCACCATCGAGTAGGGCAGCGTGAGATGGATCTCGCCGCCGCCGCCGTCGAGTTCGACGTGAAAACGCGATACCACCACGGTTTCGGTGGGGCTGACGATGTTGGCAAACTGCGGATTGATTTCGGAGTTGAGAAATTCGAACTGCACCGGCATCACCGGCACCCAGGCCTCGATCATCGCGGTAAAAATTTCGGCCAGCAGAATCTGGATGACGCGGTTTTCGGTCGGCGTGAAATCGCGGCCTTCGATGCGCGCGTGATACCGGCCATCACCGCCAAAAAAATTGTCGATCACGGTAAACACGAGGCGCGGTTCCATCACCACCAGGCCGGTGCCGCGCAACGGCTTGAGCCTGATCAGATTGAGATTGCTCGGCACCGCCAGCCCGTGCACGTACTCGTTGAATTTCAGCATCCGTACGCCAAGCACCGACACTTCGCAGGTCTTGCGCAGCACGCCGAACAGCGAGGTACGAAAAAAGCGCGCGAAACGATCGTTGACCATCTCCAGCGTGGGCAGCCGGCCGCGCACGATGCGGTCCTGCTGGGTGAAGTCGTACTCCAGGATCGCGTCCGGGTCGGGCGGTACGTCGCTCTGGGTTTCGACCTGGCCGTCGTCGACGCCATTGAGCAGCGCGTCGATCTCTTCCTGCGAAAGGATATCGCTCATGGCCTTGGTGTCCTTACTGCATCACGAAGCTGGTGAAATACAGCGCTTCGACGCCGGGCTTGCCGAGCTTGTCGGCGACGATCTTGCGCACGGCCACCAACGCTTCGGCTTGCAGTTTCTGTTTGCCCGCGGTGGTGCTGAGCTGCTGGAACGTCTGGCTGCTGAAGAGCATCACCAGCGCATTGCGAATAACCGGGTCGGAATCCTTGATCGCCTGGATCGCGGCCGCATCGCGCGTCATCACAGTGACGCCGACCTGCAGGAAACGCGTGGCGTCGTCGTCCTGAAAGTTCACCACGAACGCCGGATCCAGCGGCAGAAACAGCTCCTCGGCCTTCGCCGCCGGCGCGGCGGTGGCGCCCGTCGTTTTGGCCGAGCGCATATGGAAAAACGCGAAACCGCCCGCGCCGAGCGCCAGCAGCAGCACGCCGCCGACAATCAGCTTGGTGGGTCGCTTGCGCTTGCCGTCCTCGATGGCAGGGGTGGACTCGACGTCGCTAGTTTCTGCGTTGGCCATAAACAAACTCGATCTCTATGAATGACTCGACGCCATTGCGGTGAAGAAACCCGGATGGGTGACTCGGCGGTGGAAGGGCCCCAATCGGACTTCCAAAAGGTGTTTAGCAAGCGCCATGCCATCGATACCAACGCCGCTGTGGCGCGACTTGGCGGGAGTGCGCCGAAGTGAGTAACGTTTTCTTGACGCGTGTCGACAAGCGGACGCCGCCTTGGCGTGGTGATTCCGTCGGGCACCAAAAGCGCGAAGGCCCCGTCAAACGGGAGCCTCAGAAGTACGCTCGCGCGTCAACGCCCGCGCACGTGCCTATCGGCGCAGCGCTGCAAACCGCGGCTCATGCGGCTGGTTGGTCATGGAGACGGCGCAGTTGCTTTCGCCGCTACGACAGGCGAAAGACGCGGCGGCGATCAGGCGAAGGCGTCAACCAGGCCCACGGCCAGTGGCGACGACAGTGAGGCGATGGCGCTGTCGATCGGCTCGGCGTCGCCCATCTTCGCCGCCGAAGAGGTATGCGCGGACGAATGGCCGGACTGGTGCTGTGCGGCGTGCTGGCCGACGCTGGTCTGGCCCAGCGACAAACCCTGGCCGCCGAGCATCTGGTTGAGCTGCTCCAGGCTTTGCTGCACGGCCGTTACGGTTGCCGGATGCTGTGCCGCAAACACCACGTCGACACGGCCGTGCTCGACACTCACTTTGACCTCGAGCGGCCCGAGCGACTGTGGGTTCAGACGGATCTGCGCCTGCTTGATTTCCTGCCCGCCCAGCCAGACAACCTGCTGGCCGAGCTCCTGCGAGAAGCCGGGCGACGCGACATTCGCCGCAATATTCAGGCTGTGCGGCGCCGCGCTGGTGGCCATTGGCGTCGCCAGCACCGGTGCGGCGAGCGCACCGCGGAGGGTGGCCAGATCGCCCGCGTTCTGGGTTGGATCGGCCGCCGCTGTGGCGACAGGCGGCGACGCGAGCAAGGTATTGTGGCTGCTGCCAAAGAGCGTGCTGATCGACGCCTGCGTGGCCGTATCGATGTTTTGTGCAGGTACGCCAACGCTGGCGCTGTCATCGCCGGCGTCACCGGCGGCATCCGCCTTGCCGTTATCCGTGGCCGAAAAGGCGCTGGACGCCTGGCCCGGCATCGGCGCCGATGCCATGGCGCCCGCCACGATGGTCGCCGCTGGCGCCGCGGTCGCCGCCGTGCTGCTGCCCGACGGCGGCGGCTGGTTAGGCACCGCTGGCGCTGGCAAGGGAATGCCGGCCACGGCCGGAAGCGCAGTACCTTGCGGCGCCGGCTTGAGCTCATCGACGGGGGTCTGGGTTTTGCCTGCCGCCGGCTTGCCGTCGGCGGCGGTCGCGGTGCCTGCACCGCCCGAGGCCTGCTCGATCAGGCCAAGCACGTGAGTGGCGCCAGCGGTCGAATTATCCGCCGTAGCGCTGTCGTTCCGGGTCGCCTGGCTGGACGCGTCATCCGGTTTCCCAGGGGAAGCATCACGGGTCGTGCTGGCGCTGTCTGCGTTACCCGGAGACGGCCGGTCGGTGGATGGACGGTGGTCTTGGGCGACGGCCGCTTGCGGCCGCTGCTGCGCCTGATGCAGATGGGCGTTAAACGCCGCGCTGTCCGCATGCTGCTCGACGGGCTGGCGCGCGGGGGGCGAACTCGCCGGGCTGGCGGTGCGAAGGGCCGGTAACGGGATGGCGCTCATGCAGGGACACTCTTGCTCGACGGATTCCTGTTAGTCACAGCAAAAACCAGGCCAGACCTGCATCCCGACTCAGGCCATACCGGCGGGTCGGCGGCGCTGCTGCATGCGCTCATCGATTTCGGCCTGTTCCTGACGCTGCTCGCTCTGCTGTTCGAGGGTACGGTAGCGCCCCACCACGCTGTCCAGCGCCTTTTCACGCGCATGCGCCTGCAGCCACTGCAGCCGTGTCGCTTCGGTCAGTCGCTGCTGCCGTTCCACTTCGCGGCCCTGCTGGGCCATGGCCTGATCGATGCGCTCGACGAATTGTTGACGGTTCAGCAGCGCACTGACTGTCAGGCCACCGTTGCTAAGGCTGTATTCCTCGCGGTAGCGCTGCAGTTCATCCAGCTGCTGCTGCACGTGAGTCAGGCGCTGCTGCTGCTCGACGAGCCGCTGCAAGGCCTCCTGCTCGCGGCGTTCGGCCTGATCCACCGCTGGCTGCAATCGCTCCGACCGCGTCATGCCTTGACCTCCGCCACCAATTCTTTCAGCCGCTCCTGCGCCTCGCGCAGCGACATGGGCTCGTCAACTTCCTGCTGCAGAAAAGCCTGTATCCGCGGCCACAGAGCGATGGCCTGATCGACCTGCGGATCGGCGCCCTTCTGGTAGGCGCCCACGGCAATCAGATCGCGCTGCTGGCGATAAGCCGAATACACCTGACGAAACCGCTGCGCCGCGCGCATCTGTTCGCGGTCGATCACCGCCGGCATGACGCGGCTGATCGACGCCTCGATATCGATGGACGGGTAGTGGCCGGCCTCGGCCAGGTCACGCGACAGCACGATGTGGCCATCGAGAATGGCGCGCGCCGCATCGGCGATCGGATCGTGGCGATGATCATCG
>CBAAAD010000112.1:0-7917 GCA_964658785.1 uncultured Methylobacterium sp. | reverse complement strand
GCTCACCCCAACCTACCGTGCGCGCGAAGATGTGCGTCTATTCCTCGCTCAGCCTTTTGAGCAAAGCGATACCTTGGGCGAGCCTCGCCTGCTCCCTGGCCGCGAGCTTGCTGCTGATGGCGCGGTAGAGCCAGTCCTCCCGCGCCGCGCGAGAGGCCTTGATCATTTTTCGGCAGCTTGCGGTCAGCGAAAGAACGGTCTGTCGGCCGTCGGTGGGATGCGGCGTGCTGGCAATGAGGCCGGCAGCCTGCAGCGACGAGACCGTGGCGCCCATCGATTGCGGGCGCACGCCGTCGGCCTTTGCCAGCGCGGTCACTGTCGCCGAGCCCTCGCGTTCGAGATGCAGCAGCACCGATTTTTGCGAAGCGGTGAGATCGCTGGAGTGCGCCTGTTCGCGCAGGCGACGATTCAGACGACCGATCACGACGCGTATTTCGCTGGCCAGCGCCAGTGCACTGCCGGCGTCATCCATGTGCTGCGGATCGTCCATACGGTCGCCTCAAATGAAAAGATAAACTGCAAAGGTAAACTGTACAAATGGATAGTCGACCTGTGGCGAGCAACTGTCAACTGTCGATGGGCTGGAGATGCTTTGAGCAGCAAAAACGGATGCGCTGAGCGCGCGTGACAGGCCGTGGGCTATCTAGTGCCAGGTCGCTCAATCCCTCGGCAATCGCTCCATTGACCTATTTCGGAAGTGTCGATTGTGCTAAAACTATATTGTCGTACAAATAAATTTATCACCTGGCCATGCCTTCAGATGCTCCGCAGCCCAACGTGCACCGGCAGGTCGTCGACCAGCTGGGTCGATTGATTGTGGGCGGTTCGCTGGCGCCGGGGGACGCGCTGCCGAGCGAGGAGCTGCTCGCTGGCCAGCTCGTTGTCAGCCGCTCCGCGTTGCGCGAAGCGATGAAGGTTCTTGGCGCCAAAGGCCTGATCGAAAGCCGCCAGAAAACCGGTGCGCGCGTGCGCGAGCGGCGGTTCTGGCATCAGCTGGACACCGACGTGCTGGGCTGGCGCTTCGCCACCATGCCGACCCGGGCCTTTATTGCCGAGCTGGTCGAGATGCGCGAAATCATCGAACCCGCTGCCGCGGCGGCGGCCGCCAAAAAGCGCGATCGTAGCCAGCTGGCCGCCATCGGCGCGGCTTATCAGGCCATGGCCGAGGCCGGCGATCGCGACGAATGGGCCAGGGCCGACGCGGAATTTCACAGTGCCGTACTGAACGCGGCGAATAATGAGTTGATGAGTTCGCTCTTCAACGTCATTGCCACGGCCCTGCATGGATTCTTTCTGCTCTCGGCGCGTGCTGCGGACGACTTCAAATATTCGCTGCCACACCATTTCAACGTCTACGACGCGATTCGCAGGCGCAGCGCCCCGCGGGCGCGCCTGGCCATGCAGAAAATAGTCGACGATTCGCGGCGCCATCTGCAACACACGGGAGGAGTGGCATGAGCGGGCTGATCGCACTGGATTGGGGCACGTCGAGCCTGCGCGCGATGTTGATGGACGCCGACGGTACGGTGCTGGAAACACGGCGCAAGCCATGGGGCATCAGACAGCTGCCGGAGAGCGGTTTTGCCGGGGCGCTGGACGCCGTAACCGAGGGCTGGCCGGCGCTGACGCGCATCGCATCGGGCATGATCGGCAGCCGCAGTGGCTGGCGCGAAGTCGCCTATCTCGACCTGCCCGCCGGCGGCGATCAGCTGGCCTGTGCGCTGGATACCGCCGATGGCCTGACCATCGTGCCGGGCCTGCGCAACCCGCGCGGCCCGGATGTGATGCGCGGCGAGGAAACCCAGATTGTCGGCCTGATGGCGCGTCATCCGGCCGCCGCGGAGGCGACGGTGTTGCTGCCCGGCACGCACAGCAAGTGGGCGTCGCTGCGGCAGGGCCGGGTGGTCGATTTCTGCACGCTGATGACCGGCGAGCTGTTCGCGCTGTTGCGTCAGCATTCCATTCTTGCTGCCGGTGTCGATGCCCAAGATGTGGTCGATGATGACCACGCCTTTCTCGACGGCGTGCGCCAGGCGCGCGACAGCGGCGCGGCTGGCGCATTCAGCCGTCTATTTGCCACGCGTGCGCGCATGCTCGATGGCGATCTTCGGCCGGCATCCATCCCCGATTATCTTTCCGGCCTGCTGATCGGCGAGGAGTTCCGCTCCATGTGCGCCGAAAAACGCATGCCCACCGATCAGCTGCTGTGGCTGATCGGCGACGCTGCGCTTTGCGCGCGCTACCGGATGGCCGCGGCGGAGTTTTCCATCGGGCTGGCTCCCGCCGTTGACGACACCGCCGCTACCGGACTGTGGTGGCTGGCGCGTGCGGCCGGCCTGCTTGATTCAACCGTCTCTCATTCTGCTAACGGAGTCTCTCCATGATCGATCCCTGGTTCGAACCGCTGCCGCTGGTCGCCATACTGCGCGGCCTCACCCCGGAGGAAGCCGTCGATGTCGGCCATGCCGTGCTCGATGCCGGCTTTCGCATTCTGGAAGTTCCGCTCAATTCGCCCGATCCGATTCGCAGCATCGGCCTGATGGCCGAGGCGTTTGGCCATCGCGCGCTGGTCGGTGCAGGCACCGTGTTGAGCAAGGCGCAGGTCGGCCAGGTCGTGGCTGCCGGTGGCCAGCTCATTGTGATGCCGCATGGCGATGTGGAGGTGATTGCCGAAGCCAAGCGTCACGGCCTGTTCTGCATTCCCGGCATCGCCACGCCGACGGAGGCGTTTGCGGCCATCCATGCCGGCGCCGACGCGCTGAAAATCTTTGCCGCCGAGCACATCAGCCCGACCGTGGTGAAGGCCTGGCGTGCGGTCCTGCCGAAAGATATTGCGTTGCTGCCGGTCGGCGGCATTACCCCGGAAAACATGGGGCCTTACGTAGCGGCCGGCGTACGCGGCTTCGGCATCGGTTCGGCGCTTTATGCGCCGGGTCGCAGCGCAGCGGAGACGGGCGCGCGAGCGCGAAAATTCGCCGAGGCCTGGGCCGAGGCGAAAACGCACGCTGCATGAGAAATATCCGCGTCTGCCGAGTGCCGCCGCGCTCGCTGCTCCGTGCGCCATGCTATCGGGCCGCGCGCTGAAGGCTGCAAATACGCTCCCCTCAGTTTTATTGGAAATCCATTATGACGGTACCCTTTGCTAACCACTCCCGCTTCGCGCGTTGTCGCGTGCTTACCGCTGGCGGCGCGCATGTCGGCTCCATCGATAGCGACGACAGCGTCTTGTGCGGTCAACCGCCGCTGCACGACGAGAACGCGGCATGAGCGAGTCGCTGACGATTGCGCATGCGTTGCCGCATGAGCTGGGCGAGGGTGTCGTGTGGGACGACCGCGCGCAGGCTGTGTGGTGGACGGACATCGGTGGGCGCAAGCTGTGGCGCCTGCATCCGCACGACGGTGGCGTGGTGTATTGGGACATGCCCGAGCGCCTGGCCTCGTTTGCCTTGTGCCAGGCTGACGGCTGGCTGTTGCTGGCGCTGGCATCGCGACTGGCGTTTTTTCACCCCGAAACGTGCGAATTCCTCGAGCTGCATGCCGTGGAAAAACATCTGCCGACGCGCAGCAACGACGGCGTGTGCGATCGCCAGGGTCGCTTCGTGTTCGGCACGCTGCACGAGCCGGAGCAGGGCGGCAAGCAGCCCGTGGGCGGCTTCTATCGGCTCAATCACGATCTGAGCCTGGAGCGGCTGCCGCTGCCGGATGTGGCGATCAGCAACAGCATCGCCTTCAGTCCGGCCGGCGACCGCATGTACTTCTGCGATTCGCCGACGCGAAAAATCTACTGCTGCGATTACGGCGACACGCTGGGCGAGCCGCAGCTGTTTGTTGACCTCACCGGCATGAATGGCGTGCCCGACGGCTCCACCGTCGATGCCGAGGGTGCCTTGTGGAACGCGCAGTGGGGCATGGGCCGCGTGGTGCGCTATCTGGCCGACGGCACGGAAGATCGTGTTGTCGCTGTCCCTGCGCGGCAGACCACCAAGCCAGCACTGGGCGGCGTCAAACTCGACACGCTCTTCGTCACCAGCGCCAGTGAAGACCTTACGCCCGAGCAACTCGCCGCCGATCCGCAGGCCGGCTATTTGTTCGCCTGCGCGGTCGGCATCGCCGGCCTGCGCGAGTCACGGTTTCTCGGTACACCGATTCATGACGGATGACGTCCGATGATGGCTGATGCCATCAACGGATTCGTCTCCATCCGATGTCCTCCACAGGAATAAATCCATGAACGCTACCGAGTCACCGCAAGCCGTTGCGCGCACGACGGTCATTTTTACCTGCGTCCTGGCCGCGTTGGCGGGTTTGATGTTCGGTCTGGACATCGGCGTGATTTCCGGCGCCACCCAGTTCATCCAGAAAGATTTCAATATCACCGACCACACGGTCGAGTGGATCGTCAGCGCCATGATGCTCGGCGCGGCCATCGGTGCACTCGGCGCTGCGTGGATGTCTTCGGCGCTGGGGCGAAAAAAATCGCTCATCGCCGGCGCCGTGTTGTTCGTTCTCGGCTCGTTGCTCTGTGCGTTCGCCTGGTCGCCGACCACGCTGATTCTGGCGCGCATCGTGCTCGGCCTAGCCATCGGTATAGCTACCTTTACGGCGCCGCTGTATCTGGCCGAGGTGGCGCCGGAGAAAATCCGCGGTTCGATGATTTCGCTCTATCAGCTCATGATCACCACCGGCATCCTGGTGGCGTTTCTTTCCGACCTGGCCTTCAGCAGCAGCGGCAGCTGGCGCTGGATGCTCGGCATCATCGCCATTCCTGGCGTGCTTTTTTTGTTCGGCGTGCTGTTTCTGCCGGACAGTCCGCGCTGGCTGATGATGCGCGGTCGCAAGCCCGACGCCATCAAGGTGCTCAAGCGCCTGCGCGGTGACGACGGCATCGTGAAACACGAGATCGCCGACATCGAGGAGCAGCTCAAGCAGCCGCAGCTGGGCTGGCATCTGTTTCAGCAGAACAAGAATTTTCGTCGTTCGGTCGGTCTGGGCGTATTGCTGCAGCTGATGCAGCAGTTCACCGGCATGAACGTGGTGATGTACTACGCGCCGAAGATCTTCCAGACGATGGGTTACGACACCCACGCACAACTTTGGTTTACCGCCATCGTCGGCCTCACCAACGTGCTGGCGACGTTCATTGCGATCGGCTTTGTCGACCGTCTCGGCCGCAAGCCGATGCTCTATGCGGGTTTCGTGGTCATGGCGCTTGGCCTGGGCGTGGTGGGCGCGATGATGCACATGGGCATCAACGGCAAGGGCGAGCAGTATTTCACCGTCGGCATGCTGCTGCTCTTCATTGTCGGCTTCGCAATGTCGGCCGGTCCGCTGATCTGGACGCTGTGTTCGGAGGTTCAGCCGCTGAAGGGTCGCGACTTCGGCATCGGCGCGTCCACCTTCACCAACTGGGTGGGTAATTACATCGTCGGCCTCACCTTCCTCAGCCTGCTCAACGGCATTGGCAATGCCAACACGTTCTGGCTTTATGCCGGGCTCAACGTCATCTTCATTGGCCTCACCTTCTGGCTGGTGCCGGAGACCAAGGGCGTGTCGCTGGAGCAGATCGAAAGCAAGCTGATGGCCGGCAAGCCGCTGCGTGAGATCGGGCAGTAACCCTCTGCGCCATCTTTTAAGAATCGCCGGCCCTGCGCCGGCGTTTTTTTGTTGGCAGATCGGCTGCTCCTGTGAGCAGGATGCAAGCGTTGATCAGGCGTCGTATATTTTGTGCGTCCGCGTTGAGTCTTGTTGCCCTATGAATCGCTGGAAAGCCGCCGCCGTGCATTTGTCGATCAGCATCGTGTTGACGATGCTGATGCTGGGCTGGCTCTATTTCATCTGGTTCCCTTCGCCGTATTTTTCGGCCGCAGGAGCGCATCGGCTGATATTGCTGCTTATCGGCGTGGACATCTGCATCGGGCCGCTCCTGACCTTGCTGGTGGTCAATCGCCACAAGGCGCGCAAACTGCTGCGGCTGGATCTCACCGTCATCGGCGTGTTGCAGGTTATTGCCCTGAGCTACGGCGTGCACGTGATTACCGATGCGCGGCCCGTATTCATCGTGGCCGAAGTGGATCGGTTGGTGATGGTCTCCGCCCAGCAGCTCAGCGACGCGGATCTGGCCAAGGGCGACAGGCCTGAATTCCGCCGTCGTTCGTTGACCGGTCCCGTGCTGGTGGGCGCGCTCACGCCAAAAGACGTGTCGCCCGGCGATTTTGCCTTGAAGGTCATGCAGACCGGCAAGGATATCGATCGGCTACCTCACTATTATGTGACTTACGATCAGGCGATAGACGCAGTGATGAAGCACGCCAAGCCTCTGGCATCGCTGAAAAACGCCACGGATTCCCAACGGGCCTATCTTCGCCGGTTGCAGGCGTCGGAACCGTCGCAGACGCTGCTGGCGCTGCCGCTTCAGCGTGATGACGTGACCTACACGGCGATCATGTCGCCTCTCACCAAGCGTCCGATCGCCGTGCTGCCTATCGACGCCTAGGCATCGTTGGGCAGTATGCGTGTCGTCGACTTGCCAGGTCGAGTACAGCGACGCAGGTTGCGGAGCCTATCGCGGCGTACGCAGCACGGAGTCGCGCAGCGCCGTGTCGTGCTGAACTTCATCCTGGTAGGCGGTTTCTTCGCTGTCGAATTCGCCACGCAGCGGACGATGCATGCCCGTTGGCGAGTGGCTGACTTCGGGCGGGGTGCTGGCGACGTCGGGATTTACCGGTCCGGTGGTGCCCATGGCTGGTCCTTTGGATGTCTATGCCTTGGGGCGAGAATGTAAGGCAGCCGGCGGTGCGTTGCCAGAGCCATGCGCGTCTGTGCGGCGGCCGCCCCGGGACAACTTTCATTCGTCACCACGTCGGTCCCTGCCTGGGCCGCGGTCCCGGATTTCCGACCACGTCGGGCGCATGCGTCGAAGATTAACGCGAGTGTGAACCGCCGCCTGGGACGTCTCGCGGCCTTAACGGCGAAACGACAGCGCAATGCTAGCCTTGCGCCTCGGCCGCATCGGCCCGATTTATAAGCAGTCGACCGTCAGGTCGTGCCAATGGAGAAACGTGTGAAAAAGCTTTTGTTGACGGGATTGTTGGTGCTTGCGGTAAGCGGCTCGGCCTTCGCCGCCGATGGCCCGAAGGAAGTGGAGGCAGCGATTCAGCAAGGCAATTACACGCTGGCAGAGCAGGATCTGCGGCAGGCCATCGTCGAGCACCCGCAGAGCGCCAAGGCGCACTACATGCTCGCGCAGGTGCTGGCGCACGAGGGCAATATCGGTGACGCGCAGAAAGAGGCCAACCAGGCCAAGGCAATCGATCCCAAGATCAGCTTCACCAGCCCGGCAAAGTTCGAGCGCTTTCAGTCCGAGTTGAATCAGGCGCTGGCGCCTTCCTCCGGTGCGCGACGCCCTGCCGCAAGCATGCGCGAGGCGCCTTACGCGGCGGTTGAGCAGCCAACGGCGGTACAGCCGCGCTCCAGCGGCAGCATCTGGCCGTGGGTCATTGGCGGGGTAATCGTTGTGCTGCTGTTTGGCTGGTTCCGTCGGCGCCAGCAGGGCGTGATGAATAATCAGGGTTTTGGCAATCAGGGATACGGCGCGCCGGGCCCGCAGAATCCCTACGGCAACGGACCGTACCCACCGCCGGGCTATCAGCAGGGTCCGCAGGGCGGTTCGGGTATCGGCAGCAGCATTCTCGGCGGACTCGCCGGTGGCGTGCTCGGTGCGGCCGCGGTCAACGCGTACGAAAATCACGAGCGTCGCGAGGAAGAGCAGCGCGGCGACTATCAGTCCGGTAACGACAACTTTGCCCCCAGCAACCCGCAGGATCAGGCATACGACCAGCTCCGCAACCAGCCCATCGATACCGGCAACAACGACGACAGCTGGGACGATAACAGCGGCGGCGGCTCATTTGACGACGG
>CBAAAD010000111.1:0-7923 GCA_964658785.1 uncultured Methylobacterium sp. | reverse complement strand
CAGGAAAACTTCCTGGCTCTCAGCCTTCTTCAGCGAGCGGAAGCCGACCTTCGGCAACCGGCGCTGCAGCGGCATCTGACCGCCTTCGAAACCGTACTTGTGGGTACCACCGGCGCGAGCGTGCTGACCCTTGTGTCCGCGGCCTGCCGTCTTGCCTATGCCCGAACCGATACCGCGACCGACGCGCAGACGCGTCTTGTGCGAGCCAGCGTTCGGCTTAAGTGTATTGAGATGCATGACTTACTCCTCGACCCGGACCAGGTAATAGACCGTGTTGATCAGGCCACGCACCTGCGGGCTGTCCTTCAGTTCACGGACGTCGTTGATCTTGCCCAGACCCAGCGCCTTGACGCTGAGGCGATGACGCGCCTGCACGCCGCGCAGGCCCTTGACCAGGCGCACGCGCACGGTCGCATCGGCGGTTGCTTTTGACTTAGCCATTGCCCAGCACCTCTTCCAGAGTCTTGCCACGCTTGGCGGCGATCTTCTTGGGCGAGGCAACAGCCTGCAGGCCCTTGATGGTTGCGCGAACCAGGTTGATCGGGTTACGTGAACCGACCGCCTTGGCAAGCACGTTCTTAACACCGACCACTTCCAGCACAGCACGCATAGCGCCACCGGCAATCACACCGGTACCTTCGGAAGCTGGCTGCATGTAAACGCGCGCCGCGCCGTGGTTGGCCTTGATGGCGTACCACAAGGTGCCGTTGTTCAGCTCGATGTCGACCATCTGACGGCGGGCACGTTCCATCGCCTTGGAGATGGCCACCGGCACTTCACGCGCCTTGCCATAACCGAAGCCGACCTTGCCCTCGCCGTCACCGACGACGGTCAGTGCGGTAAAGCTCATCTGGCGGCCGCCCTTTACGGTCTTGGCCACGCGGTTGACGGCAATCAGCTTTTCAAGCAGGCCATCTGAATTTTCGCGATCGTTAGAAGACATGTTCTTTTCCATGTGCCCGGCAAACGCCAGGACTTTGCTTGCGGCTTGGCCGCTTGGAGTTGTAGTTGACTCAGTGGTGCGCGATTGAACCCGCACCGGTATCGCTAAAAAACTCTTAGAACTTCAGACCCGCTTCGCGAGCCGCATCGGCCAGCGCCTTGATGCGACCGTGGTAACGGAAACCCGACCGATCGAATGCCACCGACTCGATACCAGCAGCCACGGCGCGCTCCGCAATTGCCTTGCCCACGGCAGCGGCAGCGTCGCAATTCTTCGTACCCTTCAAGCTCTCCGCGACCGACTTCTGCAACGTCGAAGCGGCGGCCACCACGTTCAGGCCAGTAGCGTCGAAGACCTGCGCATAGATATGCTGCCCGGTCCGATGCACCGACAAGCGCGGCACTGCCAGCTTGCGGATGTGGCTGCGCGTCGACTTGGCGCGGCGGATGCGATTTTCGTTCTTTGTCTTGTTCATCGTGATATCTCCAGAAAGCGGATCGGCTTGGTTCGGCAGCACTTGGTGAAGAGTGCGGCCACGAATAGCCGCGTCTACACGCAGGGACCGCGTATTTATGCCTTCTTGGCTTCCTTCAAGGTGATCTTCTCACCGGCATAACGCACGCCCTTGCCCTTGTAAGGCTCCGGCGGACGGAAACCGCGAATTTTTGCCGCTACCTGACCCACGACCTGCTTGTCTGTGCCCTTGATCAGCACTTCTGTCTGCGTAGGAGTCTCAAGGCTGATGCCTTCCGGCGCCTCGAACAGGACCGGATGCGAAAAACCGAGGCTCAGGTTAAGCGCCTTGCCCTGCATCGCAGCTCGGTAACCGACGCCGACCAGTTCGAGCTTACGCTCGTAACCTTCGGAAACACCCTTGACCATATTCGAGAGCAGCGCGCGAGCGGTGCCTCCAAACTTGTCGTCGGTACCTTCGTCGAGAGCAATGTTCGCCACACCGTTATCCTGCGTGATGGACACGCCAGGCAGATGGTGCATCGACAGCGAGCCCTTGGGACCCTTGACGGAGATGTTGTCGCTAGCGACAGTCAGCTCGACGCCCTTGGGCAGGGAAATAGGTTGTTTGGCTACACGTGACATCGATAGTCTCCTTACGCCACGCGGCCGATGACTTCGCCGCCGAGACCCTTAGCACGGGCCTGAGCGTCGGTCAGCAGACCGGCCGAAGTCGAAATGATCGAAATACCGAGACCGCCAAGCACCTTGGGCAGCTCATCCTTGCCGCGATAGACACGAAGACCGGAGCGGCTGACACGGGCGATGGTCTCGATAGCGGGCTGGCCGTCGAAATACTTGAGCTTGATCTCGAGCACCGGCTTCCCCTCCTCGCTGGAGGTCTTGGCGTCGAGGATGTAGCCCTCGTTCTTGAGAAGGTCGGCGATAGCCACCTTCAGTTTCGACGACGGCATACGGACGACCGGCTTGCCCATGGACTGGGCGTTGCGGACGCGCGTAAACAGATCGGCGATGGGATCAGTCATGCTCATGAAAAGTCCTTCCTGAGTGCACCGATATCCGATAAAACCGGAAATCAATTAGATTGTGAGCCGACCGAAGACGTCGGCCTGCCTTGCGCAGACCGCTGACTATATCAGCATTACCAGGTTTTAGCGAGTATCAATGCGGTAATCGCATTAGCCGGCAGCCCGAGGGCCGCCGGTAGGACCAAAATGTGCCGTAGACACACCTTGATTCGGTAAGAATTTTTTTACCAGCTTGCCTTACGCAGACCCGGTACGTCACCGCGCATGGTCGCCTCACGAAGCTTGTTGCGGCCCAGGCCGAACTTCGCATACACCGCGCGCGGACGACCCGTCAGGGCGCAACGCGTGCGCTGACGCGACGGGCTGGCGTCACGCGGCAACTTCTGCAGCTTCGCCTGCGCTTCCATCTTCTCCTCATAGGAAGCCGTGGTGCTCAGCACGATCGCCTTGAACTCGCTGCGCTTGGCAGCGTACTTCTTGACGAGCTTGGTCCGCTTGATATCGCGGTTCACCATTGATGTCTTAGCCATGGATATCGCGCCTAATCAGTTACGGAACGGGAAGCTGAAAGCAGCCAGCAAGGCTTTCGCCTCTTCGTCGGTCTTGGCCGTCGTGGTAATGGAGATGTCCATACCGCGCAGCGCGTCGACCTGGTCGAAGTCGATTTCAGGGAAGATGATCTGTTCCTTGATACCGAAGTTGTAGTTGCCGCGACCATCGAACGCGCGAGCCGACACACCGCGGAAGTCGCGCACGCGCGGCAGCGAGATGTTGATCAGGCGATCCATGAACTCCCACATCTGGGCGCGGCGCAACGTGACCTTGCAGCCGATCGGCCAACCATCGCGGATCTTGAACGAGGCAACGGAGACACGGGCCTTCGTCGTGATCGGCTTCTGACCGGCAATCTTCGCCATGTCGGCTACCGCGTTCTCGAGCACCTTCTTGTTGCCGGCAGCTTCGCCCACGCCCATGTTCAGCGTGATCTTGGTGATGCGCGGAACCTGCATCACGTTCTGGTAGCCGAACTGCTCGGTGAGCTTGGCGACTACCTGTTCTTTATAGAAATTTTCAAGGCGGGTCATGATCGTGTTCCTTACGCGTCCACGACCTCGCCATTCGAACGGAACACGCGGACCTTGCGCCCATCTTCGAGCGTTTTGGTGCCGACGCGTTCACCCTTGTTCGTGGCGGGGTTGAACAGCTGCACATTGGAGAGATGGATCGAAGCTTCACGCTCGACGATGCCGCCAGCCACGTTGGCCTGGGGATTCGGCTTGGTGTGACGCTTGACCAGATTCACGTTGGAGACGAATACACGATCGTCTGCAACACGCAGCACATCGCCGCGCTGACCCTTGTTTTTGCCAGTGATCACGAGGACCTGATCACCTTTGCGGATACGGTTCATTTCTTTAACTCCGCTCAGAGCACTTCGGGAGCAAGCGAGACGATCTTCATGAACTTCTCGCTGCGCAGCTCGCGGGTGACCGGCCCAAAGATACGGGTACCGATCGGCTCGAGCTTGTTGTTGAGGAGCACCGCTGCGTTGCCGTCGAAACGGATCAGCGAGCCATCGGGACGACGTACACCCTTGGCGGTACGAACCACCACGGCGTTGTAAACCTCGCCTTTCTTTACCTTGCCGCGCGGAATGGCATCCTTCACGGTCACTTTGATCACGTCACCGATGGCGGCGTAACGGCGCTTGGAGCCGCCGAGCACCTTGATGCACATCAGTTCTTTCGCGCCGCTATTGTCCGCTGCGGAAAGCGTGCTTTGCATCTGGATCATGGCTGCACCCTCCCTTAGACGTTGGCGCGCGTGATAATTTCAACCACGCGGTGATGTTTGGTCTTGGACAACGGACGGCACTCGGCGATACGGACGACATCGCCCTCGTTCGCACCGAGATCGTCCTGCGCATGCAACTTGGTCGAACGGCGGATGATCTTGCCGAGCAGCCAATGCTGGACCTGACGCTCGATCAGCACCGTCACCGTCTTGTCCATCTTGTTGCTGGTCACGCGACCCTCGAGGGTACGTGCCTGCTTCTTGGTCTCTACTACTTCTTGATTAGCGCTCATGTCAGCCGTCCTTACTTCTTGCCGCCGAGCACAAACTTCGTGCGGGCGATGTCACGCCGAACGCGGCGAAGCTGGTGCGGCTGAGTGAGCTGACCGGATCCCTTCTGCATGCGCAGATTGAACTGCTCCTTGCGAAGGTCCAGCAAATGCTGCTGCAACTCGTCGGCCGACTGGTTGTTGATATCTTTGGTGGCCATCACATCACCGCCCTGGTCACAAACTGGGTCTGCACGGACAGCTTCGCTGCCGCCAGACGGAATGCCTCACGCGCCGTCAATTCGTCGACGCCCTCGATTTCATAAAGCATACGGCCAGGCTGGATGGGGGCAACCCAGAATTCCACGCTGCCCTTGCCGGCGCCCATGCGCACTTCGATCGGCTTCTTGGTGATCGGCTTGTCGGGGAACACGCGGATCCACAACTTGCCGCCACGCTTGACGAAACGCGTGATGCAACGACGAGCCGCCTCGATCTGGCGCGCCGTGAGCGCACCGTGCGTGGTTGCCTTCAGGCCGTACTCGCCAAAGCTGACGAGGTTGGAGCACTGGGCCAAGCCGTCGTTACGGCCCTTGAACTGCTTACGGTATTTGGTTCGCTTCGGTTGCAACATGGCAACTCTCCTTACTTGGCCGTCCGCTCGCGGCGGCCGTCACCGGCCTCGCGACGCGAATCATTACGACGACCTTCGCCACCTTCGCGGCGCGGCTGCGCGGATGCCGGCTCATCTTTCTGCTCTTGGCTGGCAGCGGCAAGATCAAAGATCTCGCCCTTGTAGATCCAGACCTTGATGCCGATGATGCCGTACGTGGTTTTCGCTTCGGCGGTGCCGTAGTCGATGTCGGCGCGCAGCGTATGCAGCGGCACGCGACCCTCACGGCTCCACTCGGAGCGGGCAATCTCGGCACCGTTCAGACGACCGGACACGTTGATCTTGATACCCAGAGCGCCGAGGCGCATCGCGTTACCGACCGAGCGCTTCATGGCGCGGCGAAACATGATGCGGCGCTCGAGCTGCTGCGCGATCGACTCGGCTACCAGCTGCGCATCGATCTCCGGCTTGCGTACTTCGCTGACGTTGATGTGCGTCGGAACGCCCATCATGTCGCTGACTTCCTTGCGCAGCTTCTCGATATCCTCACCCTTCTTGCCGATCACCACGCCCGGACGGGCGGTGTGGATCGTCACGCGTGCGGTCTTGGCCGGACGCTCGATCTGGATGCGGGAGATACCGGCAGCAGCCAGCTTCTTCTTCAACATGTCGCGCACTTTGATGTCGGCAACCAGGTAGGTTGCGTAATCGCGCTTGTTGGCGAACCACTTCGAGTTCCAGTCCTTGGCAATGCCGAGGCGGATACCGGTGGGATGAACTTTATGACCCATCGTCTCTATCCTCGGTTAGTTGCCAACAACCACAGTGATGTGGCTGGTGCGCTTGAGAATGCGCGAACCGCGGCCTTTGGCGCGGGCGTGCATGCGTTTCATGGCCGGACCCTCATCGACGAAGATACTGGACACTTTCAGCTCGTCCACGTCAGCGCCGAGATTGTTCTCAGCATTGGCGACGGCCGACAGCAGCACCTTTTTGACCAGGAGCGCGGCTTTCTTGTTGGTAAAGGTCAGCACGTCGCTGGCGCGGCCCACGGGGAGTCCGCGGACCAGATCAGCTACGAGACGGGCCTTTTGCGCCGAGATGCGGGCGCCGCGCAGAATTGCTTTGGCTTCAGTGCTCATCACTTGCCCTTCTTGTCGCCGACATGGCCCTTGAACGTACGGGTCACCGCGAACTCGCCGAGCTTGTGCCCGACCATGTTCTCGTTGATCAGTACGGGTACGTGCTGACGGCCGTTGTGGATAGCGATGGTCAAGCCGACCATTTCCGGCAAAATCATCGAGCGGCGCGACCAGGTCTTGATCGGACGCTTGTTATTGGCGGAAACCGCAGCTTCCACCTTCTTGACGAGGTGAAGGTCGACAAACGGACCTTTTTTCAGAGAGCGTGGCATGTCGGTTTCCTGTTACTTGCGACGACGCACGATGAACTGCTGCGTGCGCTTGTTGTTACGGGTCTTGTAGCCCTTGGCCGGCGTGCCCCACGGGCTGACCGGATGACGACCACCTGAAGTCTTGCCTTCACCACCACCGTGCGGATGGTCGACCGGGTTCATCACCACGCCGCGAACGGTCGGGCGGATACCCAGCCAGCGCTTGGCGCCAGCCTTGCCGAGCTTCTTCAGGCTATGCTCGCCGTTGCCGACTTCACCGATGGTGGCGCGGCACTCGACCGGCACCCGGCGCATTTCGCCGGAGCGAAGGCGCAGCGTGGCATAACCGGATTCGCGAGCAACCAGCTGCACCGAAGCACCGGCGCTGCGAGCAATCTGCGCGCCCTTGCCAGGACGCAGCTCGATGCAGTGGATCGTGCTACCCATCGGAATACTACGCAGCTGCATGCAGTTACCCGACTTGATCGGCGCTTCGCGACCGGAGAGGAGCACGTCGCCTACCGCCACGCCCTTCGGCGCAATGATGTAGCGACGCTCGCCGTCGGTGTAGCAAAGCAGGGCGATGTGCGCGGTGCGGTTCGGATCGTATTCAATCCGCTCGACCTTGGCCGAGACGCCTTCCTTGTCACGCTTGAAATCGATGATGCGGTAATGCTGCTTGTGACCACCGCCACGATGGCGCACGGTAATGCGGCCATGATGGTTGCGGCCACCGGTGCGCGACTGCGCCTCGACCAGCGGCGCATACGGCGCACCCTTGTACAGACCTTCGGTGCGGACGCTTACCGCATCGCGACGGCCCGGCGAGGTCGGCTTGTGAGTAATTAATGTCATCTCAAAATACTCCTGGCTCAGGCCTTGGCGGAAACGTCGATGGTCTGGCCATCGGCAAGACGCACATAGGCCTTACGCTTGCCCTGACGGCTGCCAGCGCGCTGACGGAAAGCCTTGACCTTGCCCTTGGTGTTCACCAGGTTCACCTGCTTGACGGTGACGTCAAACAGCTTTTCCACGGCAACACGGACGTCGGCCTTGGTTGCGGTAGGAGCAACCACGAATACGTACTGGTTGTGTTCGGCCAGACGGGCCGACTTCTCCGAGATGTGCGGCGCGCGCAGCGTATCGAGAATGCGTTCGTTGTTCATGCCAGCCACTCCTCGATCTTCTTCACCGCGTCGACCGTCATCACCACGTGGTCGGAACCGACCAGGCTTACCGGGTTCAGCGCCATCACGTCCAGCACATGGATGTACGGAATGTTGCGCGCACCCAGGAACACGTTCTCGGAAGCGTCTTCGGACACCAACAGCACGCGACCGGTCACTTCCAGCTCGGCCAGCTTGGCGACCATCGTGGTGGTCTTCGGGTTGTCGATGCCGAAGCTCTCG
>CBAAAD010000110.1:0-7948 GCA_964658785.1 uncultured Methylobacterium sp. | reverse complement strand
CCAGCAGAATCGGCAGCGCCCACGCGGTACCGATACGCCACGCGCCGAGCTCGGCAAGCACCAGACCCACAACGACCAGCGCAAGCGGCAGGCGCCAGCCCGTAGGCAAGCCGGCGCGCAGGCACAGCGCATCGGTGATCAGACGGCTGGATTTTCGCGTGGCGGGTTTGCCGGCCAGCGCGGCCGGCAGCGGCGTGATGGCATGCGCCTGACTGGCCAGGCTGCGATCAATGAACTCCGCGCTGCGCCGGCGCTGCTGCCGCGCCGGTGCGCCCCACCACAACTCCACCGCGCCGGCCATCAGCAGCGCCACCACACTGAGCATGGCAAGCGTAAACGTCATACGCAGACCTCCAGCGTGGCGCGCCGCAGAAAGTCGCGAAACGGCTCCAGCTTGCGCGTATGGGGATGAAAGCCCAGCGCCGGCCAGCGGTTTCGCTCGCTGCCGCTGGGATCGATAAAGGTTTCGTGGTGAAACATTTCCTGGGTGGTGATGATCTTGTCGGTCAGCCCGGTGACCTCCGTCACCGACGAGACGACGCGATGCCCGTTGCTCAGTCGGGATATCTGGATCACGAAATCGATCGCGCTGGCGATCTGTCGCCGCAGGCTGTCCTCACTGCCCTGAAAGCCGGCAAAGCCCGCCAGCATCTCCAGCCGGCTCAGCGCGTCGCGGGCCGAGTTGGCGTGGATGGTCGACATCGAACCGTCGTGGCCGGTGTTCATGGCCTGCAGCATTTCGAGCACTTCCGCGCCGCGCACTTCGCCCACCACGATGCGGTCCGGCCGCATGCGCAGGCTGTTGCGCAAAAGATCGCGCGTGGTAACGGCGCCGCTGCCGTCAAAACCGCCAACGCGACTTTCCAGCCGCACCACATGCGGGTGATTGAGCGACAGCTCGGCGGTGTCTTCGATGGTGACAACGCGCTCGGTCAGCGGGATGTAGCTGGCCAGCGCATTGAGCAGCGATGTCTTGCCCGAGCTGGTGCCGCCGGAGATGAGAATATTGCAGCGGCTCTCCACGGCCGCCTGCAACAGCGCACGCAGAGACTGATCAAACGCGCCGCGCGCCATCAGGTCATCGGGGGTGAAGGGGTCCTGACGAAATTTCCGGATCGATACGCTCGGCCCGCTGACCGCCAGCGGCTCGATGATCGCGTTGAGGCGGCCGCCGTTGGCCATGCGCGCATCGACCATCGGATTGGCTTCGTCCAGCCGCCGTCCCAGCGGGGCCAGAATGCGGCGCACGATGCGCAGCACGTGACGGTTGTCGCTGAAACGCACCGGCTCGCGCTTGAGCACGCCGCGACGCGATACGTAAACATCCTCGTAGCCGTTGACCAGGATGTCCTCCACTTCCGGATCGGCCAGCAGATCATCCAGCGGGCCGTAGCCGGTGAGCTCCTTGAGCAGCGCCGAGGCCACCTTCTGCACTTCGCTTTCGTTGATCGGAATGCGCCATTCCTGCACAAACGCGTTGGTTTCAATACCGACGTATTTGATCGCGGTGGCCTGCGACCACGTGGCAATGTCCAGACGCTGATCCTCGATGCGGTTCAGCATGAATTCGTGCGCGGCCGACACCGTGTCGTGAAACTGCTGGGTGTGTTCAAAAGGGATCAGATCGATGTCCATGATCAACCGCCCGCCTTGTCGACCAGCTGTTTCCACCACGAGCGGCCCGATGCCGCAGCACCTTCGATACCCAGCCTGTCGAGCAGGCTACCCAGCGCCCGCACGTACGGGTCGCGTGGCGCGCTTTCGTGCAGCAGCTGGCCCTGATTGGCGCTGCCGCGCAGCACGCGCGAGCGGTCGGGCAGCACCGCCGCCAGCGGCAGGCTGAAGCGTTTGGCGATCTGCGCGGCGGTCACCCCGTCACCCGGATCGTGCCGATTGATCACCAGCGACAGCCGATGGTCGCGCATGCTCTTGTTGTCCAGCTGTCGCAGCGCGGCGTCCAGCGAGACCATCGAGCCGATGCTCTGGTCGGCAATCAGCCAGATGTCATCGGCCTCGCGCAGCAGCGGCAGCGGCACTTCGGACACCGGCAGCCCGCCCAGGTCGGTCAGCAGCAGATCGAAATGCTGGCGCAGACGATCCAGCAGCACGGGCAGGTCCGCCGTGTCGGCCGGTTTTTCCAGCGTGCCGGGCGACTGCGAGAGCACCGACAGCTGGCTGTCGTGGCTGCTGAAGGCGGTGCTGATCAGGGTGGCGTCGATGCGGCGTGCGCTCTTCAACGCGTTTTCATAGTGAAATTCGTTGGGCACGCTGAGATAAAGCGTGGCATCGCCGGCCGGTCGCCCCAGATCCAGCAGCAGCACCTGCGCGTCCGCCGCATGCGCGTCCGACGCCTTCGCCAGGGATTTGCCCGGGCTGGCCAGCGAGCCCAGATGCGCCGCCAGCGTGCTGGTTCCCACGCCGGCCCGAACGCCGAGCAGCAGCACCAGCCGGCCGCGGGAATGGGGCACCGGCGCCAACGATGCAGCAGGATTTCGCACTTCGCCGTGCACCCGCGCCAGCACTTCGCGGATGTCTTCGTCTTTCGCATCGACGTCGAGAAATTCGTTCACCCCCGCTCGCATGGCCGCCAGCACGACACCGGCCTTATCCGTACCGATAGAGCCGACGCCCAGCAGTGAAACGCCGGGCGTGCCCTCGATGAGCCGGCGCGCCAGCATGGAAGAGTGCTCGGCCTGCATCAGCGAATAGTCCAGCAGGATCAGCGGCGATCCGGAGAGGTGAACCGGCTCGCGCGTGCCGCTGATATCGCGCGTGTCGACCCAGTGCACGTTCGCCATGTAGCGCAGCCGGGACGCGACCTGCTTCGCGCGTTTTTCATCAGACGAGTAGAACGGAAGGTCCACTCCGGGCTCCGGTTTGGTGATCGAATAAAGCGTCGGCCGTGTCTGCATGATGGTTCCTCCCTCGCGTCAACGCGAAAACCCGGGCAGCTGATCCGCGCCGGCCGGATTGAGCAGGAAAGATCCCCAGACCGGCAGATGCGGGTTCGCTTCGCGCTCGCCCGGCAGGGGCAGCGTGGTGCCGCGGGCAAACGGCTTGATCAGATGCGGCGTGACGATGATCACCAGCTCCTTGTCTTCGCGGCTGTAGGTGAGATCGCGAAAAAACGCGCCGATAATCGGGAGATCGCCCAGTAGCGGAATCTTGTTGACCTTGCTCAGGATCGACTGGCTGACCAGCCCGCCGATGACGAACGTTTCGCCATCCCCAAGCTCCACCGTGGTGTCGGCCCGGCGCGTGGTGAGCGCAGGCACCGAGACACCGTTGAGAACCACCGCGTTGGAGTAATCCAGATCGCTCGCTTCCGGGGCCACCTTCAGCGCAATGCGATCGGCCGAGAGCACCGTTGGCGTCACGGTCAAACCGATACCGAACGATTTGTAGACGATGGTGGTGGTTCCCAGCCCCTGCGGCTCCGGAATCGGCAGCTCCCCGCCGGCCAGAAAACTCGCGCTCTGGCCGGACAGCGCGACCAGGCTGGGCTCGGCCAGCACGCGGGCCAGGCCGTCACTTTTGAGCAGATTGAGGCTGGCATTCCACTTTCCGCTAGTGGAGGCCGCCACCAGGCTGAATGCCGAAGAGAGCGCACTGCCGCCGGTGGTGGTGGTCGCTGTCGGGCTGGTCACGCCGTAGCGGAAGCCGCCGTTGGCATTGGTAAAGTTCAGCCCGAGCTGGTTCAGCGCCGTCTTGTCGAACTCCACCACCTTCACGTCCACCTGCACCACACCGCCAGTGGACACGGTCGACGCATCGACGATCGTCCCCTTGCTTCCCACCGCTGCCGATGCGGCCTCGCGCGTCTGCTCGTGACCAAGCAGTGCGGGTGCGCTGCCCTGCAGCAGCGCGCTGTCGTCCTGCACGGATAATTCGGTTCCGGCATCACCGGACAGCTGCGCCTGCAGCGCGCTGTGCACGCTCACCACCAGGCGTTCGGGCGACGCCGCTCCGCGATGCCACAGCAGCAAGGTGGTCTGTCCCGGCTTTTTACCCACCAGCAGGGCCTCCGAACGCCCCTTGAGCATCACCACATCGGCGACAGCAGGGTCGGCAATGGCGATGCGCTCAAGGTCTTTCGCCAGCCGCAGCGGACGCTGTTCGTGCGCCTGCAGATCAAGCGTCGCCGCCGACGCGGTGATAGTCCATGCGCAGAGCACCATCGTCACCGCGACGAGGCCGGCGCGCGCAATCATCCTCCGGGGATGTGCCCGGACACAGTCCAACAACCGGTTCGCGGATGAGAGGTTCATGGATAAGATCCGGCGCATCATGGGTAGGTCCGGGCGGGACGCGCGCTGTCGTCTGACGCACCACGAATGATCTGGATGCTGGGCGGAGCGCGATAGCGATCCGCTCTGACAGGGGCTCTCGCCATCTGATCGTGCCCCGCCAGACCCGTGCCATCGATGCCGGCATAAGCCCGGTTTTCCGGCTGCAGCAGCTGCTGTTTCTGATCGGCGCTCAGATCCATTCGCGCCGCCAGCACCGGCCGCGGCGACGGAAACAGCGCGTCGTCGGGTTGGCCTTCATCGTCGGGCTGGCGCACGCCGAGCGACAGCTTGCCGTTTTGCACACCCAGCAGGAGCTGACTCGCCTCACCCACCGGTACGGCTAGCACGGCGGTATGCGGTACGTCTTTGGCGGTGGCCGGCGGGTTTGACTGGGCGGTGGCTACTGGCCGAACATCGCCCTGACCTGCGAGCCTGGGCTTGGCATCCTCAGCCAGCGGCGTCGACGGCTCTGCGGCCGGTGCTGACGGCAGATCGTCGCCGCCATACGCAAGCACGCGCAGCCGCGACAGCAGCAGCCGCGTTTGCGATGTGTCGAGCATCGCGTCATGTGCGCCGGGCTGATAACCCATCGATGCAGGCGCTTTCAGGCTGACGAAAACGTCGACATAGTCACCCGGCAAAATACGGTTACCGGCGCCCGCCTGCTCATCCACCGGCACCGCGACGGCACGCTCGCCCGGCTTAAGCGCCATCGCCAGACCACGGGCAAGGACGCGGGACGTTACCGGCGTTCCCGCCGCCATATCGATCAGTGGAACGCCGCCAACCACGGCCTGCACATCGGCGTAGCCATCGGCAGGACGTTGCGCCAGGTTGCTCACCTTCAACGACGAGGCCACCAGTGGCGTGCCCGCCGGCAGTGCTACCGCGGCAACAACCACGGGAACCGTCGGTGGCGGCGCAGAGCCGAGCGCATGGCCGCTCGACGCGTCCACCGCCACCGGCCTCACGGCACGCCGCCCGATACTGAAAGCGAGAATGGCCAGCACGACCGCCACCGCCACCAGTAACAAAGCCGCTATGCGGGTGAATTTCGGCATCGATAAGTCTCCGGATCGCCAGGCGATCCTCAGGGTCCCGTACTGTCGAGCTGGACGACGGCGGTGCTGCTGATGGAATCCAGCAGCCATCCATACGCGGCGCTCGTGCCGGGAATGAAGGGGTGTGCCAAGTAGTCGAAAGAGGTAACCACCTGCACGCAGGTGAGGCTGGCGTTCGACGGGCAGGCCATCGTCGAAACCACGATCGGTCCGTCGGTGCAGTCCGGCGTCTGACCGGAAAAATTCAGCAGCCATTGCATGGACTGCTTGGCCACGGCACAGGCTGTGGCTTGCCGGGCCGCGCTGCTCACGCTGTATTGCAAAGCCGCTCGCGCGCCGTTGTCCGCCGCCAGAGTAAGGGACTGCTTGGCGGCAAAAATCAGCACGCCGGACAACGTGAGCAGCAGCAGCGGCAGCAGTCCGAAAACGAAAACCAGCGCGTATTCGATGGCGACCACGCCGCGCTGCCTCGACGCCGGTGCGCCGGCGTGCCGACGCATCGCGCCTGGCGCGGCACATGCCGTGGGTGCAGCAGATCCCGAGCCAGTCGCGATATTCATCGGCGTCACCAGTGCGTCAAGGTCGTGAATTTCATCGTCAGCAGCGCGCCAATCGCCATGTAGGCGGCGTAGGGCAAACCCTTGCGTCCGTTCCTCGCCGCGAGGACGCGCTGCCAGATGGGCGACTCGGTGACCTGCGCCTGCATGAAAGCCACTCCGGGTACGGAATGACGAACGAGCAAGCGCGACACCAGCACCATGACAGCGTGTAGCCCCCCCAGCAGGCTGGCGATAATCCATATCGGCAGCAGTGCCTTGCCACCCAGCAAAAATCCGAGCGTGGCAAAAAACTTTACGTCACCCGCCCCCATCAGCCGCATGGCATAAAAAGGCAGCAATACGAAAAACCCAATCAGCAATCCGGCCAATGCCGTCCACGGCGAATTAGCATTATTTTCTATCCATAGTCGGATCGTTCCTCCGGCCCCGATAACCAACGCCGCCAGCAACCAGGCATTACGTACGCGATGCTCAAAAAAGTCGCTGGCTATCGTTAATAGGCATAGCGGTATCGCCACGACTCCCAAGAAGGATGGCATGCAGCAGTTCCAGTGATAGATGGCGAGGAGCCAGGCATTAATCGACCAAACCTTTTCGCGGGCAGGCGATCAATTAACAACAAGCAGCCGACCGACGGATATCGAAAGCCGGCTCTCGTTAACCTGCCATCTCAAGTTGCCGTTGCCGCGGCGGTTACCGCCTTGGTCATCGTGCCAAACAAGCTCGTATAGAGCGTGCCCAGTGCGGGAGCAAAGACAGCAGCCAACGCCGTCGCCACCAGCGCAGCCAGAATGCCGTACTCCAGCGCGGTGATGCCGTCTTCTTCGCGGAGAAACCTGCTGATTGATGCGTTCATGGTAAATACCTCCGGAGCCATTCGCTCCCTGTGCAACTACGATGATGAGCGGATGATTTTTATTTCACCGCTCGATAGAACTGCGGCAATAACCGCAGATGACCCACCCCGTACTTTTTATCCAACGATATAAAACACGTATCGATAATCTCAGCTGCGTTTATTATTTTCGGCATCAACTTATTTATAAAAGTCGTTCGAATTATCCAAAGTAAATCAGTCACTGCATCACGCATGCCTGGAAATTTCTCCGCTGCGGCGCAGGAACTTTTTTTGTGATTCAGATCAGATATTTCGTGCTTCACGGACTCTCGACATTTACTTTCCGCCCATTTAAACAATGGCGATGCACAAATTCGGCAGCCGTTTTGGCGTTTTACGCATGCCGTTTTTGGGCAGTTCTGGACCCAGAAACCCGCCGCCACGCCGTTTCCGCCGCTGGGTTTACTCAAACTCCTTCGACTCAATCCATTCAGTGGGTTTACCGGACGGGCCGAACGCTAGCGCAGGCGCCGTGTAGGCTTGCCGCCCGCCGCGCGCCATAAAAAAAGCGCCCGTCGGGGCGCCTCGGTTTCTCGGAGTAGTTACCGCGCGGCCGCAGCGACGCGGCCCGACGCTCAGGCCGCGGGCTCGCCGCCGGACTCACGCAGAAACCCGCGCAGGAACGGCACGGTAATACGCCGCTGCGCCGCCAGTGAGGCCTGATCGAGTCGATCCAGCAGCTCCAGCAACGCGCCCAGATCGCGGGCGTAGCGGGCAAACAGCCAGTCCAGCACGCTGTCATCGAGCTGGATACCGCGCGCTGTCGCCTGCGCTTTCAGCACCGTGCGACGCTCATCGTCGTCCAGCGGCTTGAGCGCAAACTGCGTGCAGGCCCCAAGGCGCGATCGTAGATCGGGGAGTACCAGATCAAGTTGCGGTGGTGTGGCGTCAGCCGCAAAGACCAGAGCACTGCCTTCGGCCTTGGCGCGGTTGTAGAGATCGAACAGCGCGTGCTCCGCCTCACGATGACCGGCGATCGCGCCGACATCATCGAGCGCCAGCAGCTCGCTGCCGGCGACGCCACGGAGTGCAGCGGCGGAATCGGCGAGCGTCGCCAGCGGAAGGTACTGCACTACCCGGCCGCCCGCGCTGGCGGCCTGGCAGGCATACCGCGCGCCGTACGCCGTCGGCGGAGCCTCC